>CAYNGS010000053.1:0-10536 GCA_964396625.1 uncultured Flavipsychrobacter sp. | reverse complement strand
AAGATTAGCCGTAGTACCAAATGTAAGCGTATTGCCTGCCAGAACCAAAGTACCAGACGCTAGCGAAAGTGCGCCTTTAACAGTAATACTCGCTGTCATTGTAACCGTTCCCGGTGTATTAACGATGATGCTGTCAACTCCCAGTCCACCCAATTCCATACCTGTAAGGGAAGATGTTACCCTGTAGGTAATATTGTGAAGGCTGTCAAGAGCCAGTAAACCACCGCCGGTGGTGATGATTGTACCGCCCGCCGCTTCTATGTTAGATAAGTTACCCATAGTAAGCGTACCTGCACCCACTGTAAGTACACCTGATGACAGTGTAAGTAATTTGGTAACGGTAACATTTGCTGCAGTTGCAATTGTTGCGCCTAACGACGTAAGCTTGCGCGTTACGATAGGACCTGTAAACGTAAAGCCCGAAGTGAGGCCCAGTACCATACTGTCGGCAGAAATTACGCCTGTGCCCGCTAATGCACCTGACGTAATTGAAAGTGTTGTACCCGGCAAAGCAGCAAGTGTGCCGGCTACAGTTAATGAAGACGTACCTGAAAAAACTTCGTTACTTGTCATCGTAACAACAACTCCAGCGGGAATGATCACATTGTCGGTTGACAACAATATTCCCGGTGCTATCCCTCCCCATGTCAGGCCTGCATTAAAATTGCCTGACAGCACTGCCGTATATGTAGTAGCATTCGCTGCACTGCCACCCAAGGCAATACAGAGCACTATGATACACGTCTTTCTAAAAGCCCTCGTAAAATTTCCCATATTCTGTTGTAACGGAGCTTATTTTATGCTCACCCAGTATCAGGTAACAACCATGCCAATGCCGCTAATCTGGTAACGTAAACAAAGTGTTTTCTGCTTGTGGTAAAAAACTCCTTATGCATTAAGTGTTTTTTTGTTACTTACCACTTACATGGTAGTCAACCAATTGTGTTATTATATGGCCGCGGCATTACATCCAGAATGGCTGCATAAATCGTTTTTCGTCAAAATGTTAACTTTAATCAAGGAGACTAATCGAGAAAATATACACCTCAAGTGAACAACAGTAGTATCGGTTGGTTCGTAAACTCTTTCTGTCTAATAATGTGGCAAAGGCATCTTTATTGGCTATCGTTGGACTTATTGGCGTGTAGTTATATTGATAATGTATAATATATTTAAAAATTAACTTTAGCAGTTGGATTTGCGAGTTCCTCAAATGAGGTGGAAAACCTTTAAGAGTATTCGGAAGGTAATTGCCTGAAACAGTCCCACCCGACACTTCAACTTGTCGACCCGAGTTTATCGCAGCACTTAACGTCTACAATACACATACCATACAAATTGTATTCTATAAGTTTCAGAATATAATTATTATGTTTATGGCTAAAAATTATATAAAAATGAAACAATTATTGATAGTATTGAGCGCTTTAATGTTATGCTCCTGCGGGACAAACACACGTGTGGCGCTTCCCGATCCAAACATGGGTGCTGCAGACCAGGAAAAAGTAGACATGATCAACGAACTGGACGCAACGGTGGATAGCCTGAATTTCCTTATCAGCGAGTGGAAAAAGGGGGCAAAGTATGAAGATCTGCCAAAAATAAAATTCGAAAAGAAGCAAGTCGCAAAAGACTGGGCCAAATTGAAGGCAGAAAGAGCTAGCCTGAAGGCCGAGAAAGAAAAACTGCAGGCAGACGAAAACAAGTTGAACGGGAAATAATATAATGACCGCGAATGTTTGCAACAGTAGGGCGCCTGATGTGTTTTGCATCAGGCGCCCGCCTTTTATCGTTGCATATCAGCGATCTGCACAGTCAGCGTGTTATGCATATAATTTAATTCACTACAAAATATCGCTCATTTACCCCAACTTTAGAAACGTTCCGGAATAGGTTATTACGTTTGTATCATAACTTTTTGAAAATGGCAAACACTAACAATGCAGTATCGCAGGCAGAGGAAAGAACCGAAGCATTAAAGGGCTTTGTTTTTATCCTTGTCCCACTGACTTTTTTCGCCGGCATTATTTATGCGGTCATCCACCTGGTGTCTTAATTAGAATCCGTAACGTAATACAATCGAGAGGCGCCCGTGCGTGCCGAATTAAATATTAGTATCAACCTGTAACAGAGATCTTATGAATTATTTCTTTTTTGCGCTTCGAGCAATTTTCTATTTCTTATCCCTGGTGCTGTTCATCGGCCTTTTAACGAGTGTCTTTGTTTATGTATTCAATAATTCAAGGACAAATATCTCCCCATCTACCATCAGCAACATCGCCATTTATATGGTAGTGTCGATCTGTCTCACCTATATTTTTCATACCATTTCCGAAAGGTCGGGGTATTCCAGGTGATTCAGGGAAACCCTTGACGGCATTACCATTCTTAAGGCCGGCGCGATCCGGAAATAAGTTATTCACACCGGGCGATCGGCAATATTGGAACGGTGTATCTTCGCGCTGCAAACAACCGACAAGCGGCCAGTTAAAACAATACATGAAATACTTCCTTCTCCTTTTTTTCGTCACGGCGACTGTCTCAGCAAATGCACAGCATGAGATACTGCCTACTTCTGAATTTATCATAACAGGTATCGTAAAAAACAAGCTGAAAGTGCGCATCACCGATCTCGCAGCTTTTAAACAGGATAGCCTTGACGATGTTATTATCCGGAATAAACGCGGTGAGCAAAAAGGCATCGCCACCGGGCTTAGAGGAGTGCTGCTAAAAAACATTCTGGACAGCGCCGGCATCCAGGTCGATAAACCAAAGGAGTTCAGCGAGATAGTGATAGTCCTCACAGCATCTGACGGCTATAAAAATGTTTATTCGTGGAGCGAAATCTATAATACAGACATTGGGAACCATGTCTACATTATTTGCGAAAAAGATGGCCAGAAAGCAGACCGGATAAAAGATCGTATCCTCGTTCTTTCCCTGGCCGACACGAACTCCGGCAACCGTCACTTAAAATGCCTCAGCAAGATAGAAGTGAAGAAGGTCAGATAATATGCTCCCGTTACTCTCTGCAGGTGCAGCACGCCTGCGCAACACACTGGAAACCAGGGACACAATTTTTTAACAAAAATATTTTCTGATTAAATTAGAAAATACATTTACTTTGCATCCTCAAAAATTTTTTATCCTTTTTTAACCGAATAAAAGATGAAAAAAACCTCTCTATTATCACCGGCTCAGGCATTGCTGATGCATGCCGGTATAGGTTTTTTTGCTGTTCATGGGCGAACAGTTTTTTTTAACAAGCCAACCGCCTTCCGGATCCGACGTTGATACGGCGGCTCCCAACAGAAACACAAACTGTTGAAGAGGCTTAAACTAATACGGATAGCCTTCGTCTTATTGTTTTCCATGTATCGGCGTTGATCGCCTAATCGTTTATTTTTTTAATACTTTTTTAACAATGGATCAAACCTTCAGGGTATTGGTTGCTGATAGTACCCACATCGGGTATGCCGAGGAGATATGCAGGGAAATGGAAGAATCGGCGAAGGCCCGCGGCACGGGTATCGCCAAGCGCTCGCCTGATTACCTCATTCAGAAAATGGATGAGGGCAAGGCAGTGATCGCGTTTGCACCGGGTGGCAAGTGGGCCGGCTTCTGCTACATAGAAAGCTGGGGCCATGGTGGGTATGTGGCCAATTCCGGCCTTATCGTTTCACCATCGTTCAGAAAGAGCGGCCTGGCAAAACAAATAAAGAAGAAGATCTTCGAACTGAGCAGGACCAAGTTCCCCGACTCAAAAATATTCGGGCTTACCACCGGCCTCGCCGTTATGAAAATAAACAGTGAGCTTGGTTACGAACCCGTTACCTATTCCGAATTGACGCAGGATGAGGCTTTCTGGGCCGGCTGCAAAAGCTGTGTGAACTATGATATACTTATGAGCAAGGAAAGAAAGAACTGCCTGTGCACGGCCATGCTCTACGACCCCGCCGATCATTACGAACCCGCCGAGACCATATCGGACTTCAACAAAAAAGAAAAGCTGTATGCACGCCTGCTGCGCTCTAAGCAGTTCCGGTTCCTGAAGAACTTCAAGCTCAATAATATACTGATGGCTATTTCCGGATTTTTCACTACCCTGTTTTTCCCGAATCATTAAAACCTAAAACATGGAAAAAGTTGTACTCGCCTACAGTGGCGGCCTCGATACCACCTACTGCGCCATTTACCTCTCAAAGGTCAGGGGAATGGAAGTGCATGCCGTCACGGTTCAGACCGGCGGATTCGGCGCAGCAGAACTAACCGACATAGAAGCCAGGGCGCGCAAGCTGGGGGTAAAATCGTTCAGGGTAGTTGATGTTACGAAGTCCTACTACGAAAATTGTATCAAATACCTCGTCTTTGGCAATGTGCTTAAAAATGGCACCTACCCGCTGAGCGTAAGCGCAGAGCGCATGGTGCAGGCAATGGCCGTAGCTAACTATGCCGGCGAGCTGAACGCCCACTACGTAGCCCACGGCAGCACCGGCGCAGGCAACGACCAGGTGCGCTTCGACATGGTTTTTCAAAGCATGATCCCCGCCACAGGTATCATTACACCCATCCGCGATATGCGCCTCAGCAGGGAAGACGAAATAAACTTTCTCAAAGAGCACGGCGTAAACATGGACTTTACCAAGGCCAGGTACAGCATTAATAAAGGCTTATGGGGAACCTCGGTTGGCGGCAGGGAAACGCTGACCAGCCGGGACAACCTGCCCGAGAACGCCTGGCCAACCCAGATCACCGAAACTGAACCGCAGGACATCGTCCTGCAGTTCGAAAAAGGAGAACTTGTCTCGGTCAACAATATTGATTTCCCTCACCCCGTCGTGGCCACACAGTACTTACAAAGCATGGCCCAGCCTTACGGCATTGGCAGGGATATTCATGTGGGCGATACCATTATTGGTATAAAGGGCAGGGTGGGCTTTGAGGCCGCTGCTCCGCTGATAATCATAAAGGCGCATCACCTGCTGGAAAAGCATACCCTTAGCAAATGGCAGCTATACTGGAAAGAGCAGCTCAGCACATGGTATGGCAACTGGCTGCACGAGGGAATGATGCTGGACCCCACCATGCGCAATATAGAGCATTTTCTCACAGACACTCAGCGGACTGTTAGCGGCAAAGTATTTGTTACACTTCAGCCTTATCGTTTTACGCTCAATGGCATTGAAAGCGAACACGACCTGATGAATAACAAATTCGGATCGTACGGGGAAATAAATAATGGATGGAGCGGCGACGATGTAAAGGGCTTTGCGAAAATATTTGGCAACCAGGTGGGCATATACCATTCTGTAAACAAGACCAAAATAGGACTGGCATATGAGCAGCAGTAAAAAAATAAAAGCAGGCATCATTGGCGGCGCGGGCTATACCGGTGGCGAAATGATACGCATACTATTGAATCACCCGAATGTGGATATCTCGTTTGTACACAGCCGGAGCAATGCTGGAGAGGCTGTTTCGAAAGTTCATGGCGATCTGCTGGGAGACACCAGCCTGACTTTCTCATCAGAGTTGACAGAGCAAACGGATGTACTGTTCCTATGTGTAGGCCATGGCGAAGCGAAGACCTTTCTGCAGCAAAACAAGATCGGCGAAGGCACAGCCATTATTGATCTTTCACAGGATTTTCGGCTGCAAAGCGACGCGGTCTTCGCGGGCAGGGCGTTTATATATGGGTTGCCCGAATTTAACGTAGAACTGATACAGGGCGCCGAAAACATCGCCAATCCCGGCTGTTTTGCCACAGCCATCCAGCTGGGCATTCTGCCGCTGGCAAAGGCGGGCATTTTGCAGGACGTGCATACCACCGGCATCACCGGGTCCACCGGCGCAGGACAAAAGTTGCAGACGACCTCTCATTTCTCCTGGCGTGCCAATAATATCGAAGCCTACAAGTCGCTGGCCCACCAGCACCTCAACGAGATCATGCAGACCATAGGCAGCCTGCAGCCTGCTTACAAGCCATTGAACTTTATTCCGTGGCGGGGCGACTTCACACGCGGCATTTACGTCAGTTCTTATACGCAATGCGGTCTTTCCCTCACTGAGGCCTTTGATCTTTATCGCTCATATTATTCAGATCACGTTTTCACACACGTCAGCACCGAAATGATCAATCTGAAACAGGTGGTCAATACTAATAAATGCCTCGTTCATTTGGAAAAAGTAAACGATAACCTCATCGTTCACACCGCTATCGACAATTTGCTGAAAGGCGCATCGGGGCAGGCGGTACAGAATATGAATATCATGTTTGGGTTGCCGCAGGACGCGGGATTGAAACTTAAAGGAACTTCGTTTTAAAAAAACAGGACAATGAAATTATTCGACGTATATCCTATAAATAACATCACTATAGTGAAAGGAGAAGGCTCCTACGTTTGGGACGATAATGGCAACAAATACCTCGACTTCTATGGGGGGCACGCCGTTATCTCCATCGGCCATACCCATCCGCACTACGTAAAGCGCATCACGGACCAGCTTAACAGGATCGGTTTCTACTCTAATTCGATAAAAATTCCACTGCAGGACGAGTTAGCCGCCAAACTTGGCAACATTTCCGGCAAGGATGATTACCAGCTTTTCCTTTGCAATTCCGGCGCCGAGGCAAATGAAAACGCTATGAAACTGGCATCCTTCCATACCGGAAGAAAAAAAATTGTTGCTTTTTCCAAATCCTTCCATGGCAGAACATCGCTGGCCGTCGCTGCCACCGACAGCCCCCAGATCATCGCGCCGGTAAACGCCACAGACAATATACAGTTCCTGCCATTTAACGATGAAGTAACACTGAAACATTATTTTGCGAAGCACGGCAGCGAGGTCGCAGCGGTAATAATTGAAGGCATCCAGGGCGTCGGCGGTATAAATCTCGCCGGCATTGAATTTCTGCAGGCCATCCGGATACTGTGCGATGAGCACGGATCGGTATTTATAGCAGACAGTGTGCAGTGTGGCTATGGCCGATCGGGAAAATTCTTTTCGCATGATTATGCTGCCGTGAATGCGGATATCTATACGATGGCAAAGGGAATGGGCAACGGATTTCCGGTGGGAGGTATCATCATCGCGCCACACATCAGGCCGAAGCACTCTATGCTGGGCACAACGTTCGGTGGCAATCACCTGGCCTGTGCAGCGGCGCTTGCTGTGCTGGAAGTAATGGAGCAGGATGATCTTATAGATCATGCACTGACCCTGGGTAACTACCTTGCTGAGGGCCTGAAAAACATAAAGGAACTGAAGAACGTTCGTGGCCGCGGCCTTATGATCGGATTCGATGTACCGGAAGAGTACAAAGACCTGAAAAAGAACCTGCTGCTCCATCACCGCATATTTACAGGCGAGGCAAAGCCCAGCGTCATCAGGCTGTTACCTGCGCTGAATATTGACTACAAAGACGCCGACATACTATTGAATGCTATACAAACCGAGCTCACGAATTATCATTAGCGCCAAAACATGAAAAACTTTATCTCTGTAAAAGACGTGGCCAGTATCGACGCCCTTGTTGAAAAAGCGATCGCCTACAAGGCATTTCCTTTTAAAGACAAAAAGCTGGGAGCCGACAAAAGGGTTGGGCTGCTATTTCTCAATCCCAGCATGCGGACAAGGCTCAGCACGCAGATAGCGGTGCAGAACCTTGGCATGGAGGCCATAGTCTTCAACATGGATAAAGAAGGTTGGAAACTCGAATTTGAAGATGGGGCTACGATGAATGGAACTACTGTAGAGCACATAAGGGATGCGGCGCCGGTAATGGGTGCCTATTTTGATATACTCTGCATCCGCACATTCCCTTCACTGGTAAACAAACAGGACGATTATAACGAGGTGCTGGTAAATCAGTTGATCAGGTATTCCGGCATCCCCGTCATAAGCCTGGAAAGCGCGACGCTGCACCCGCTGCAGAGCCTGGCGGATATCGTTACCATCGACGAAATATTCAAAGAGGAGCGCCGGCCGAAAATTGTGCTTACCTGGGCACCGCATATCAAGCCGATCCCACAGTGTGTCGCTAATTCATTTGCCCAATGGGTGAACGCGTGGGGTAAGGCCGATTTTGTTATCACGCACCCCGAAGGATACGAGCTTGACGAGCAATTTACAAAAGGGGCTATCATCGAGACCGATCAGGCCAAAGCGTTGGAGCATGCAGACTTCGTGTATGTGAAAAACTGGAGCGCCTACAACGATTATGGCAAAGTGCTCACAGACGGAGCCTCATGGATGCTGACGCCAGCACATTTACGCAAGACCAACAATGCGAAGGTCATGCATTGTCTGCCGGTAAGAAGAAATGTAGAATTAAGCGATGAAGTACTGGATAGCGCAAACAGCATTGTAAACCTGCAGGCGGCAAACCGCGTATGGTCGGCCCAGGCTGTGCTGGCAGAAATATTAACGACTCAACATAACTAAGATGCAGCTCACTGTTGTAAAGATCGGCGGGAATATCATTGACGATAAAGACAAACTTTCGGCTTTCCTGCTTGCATTTTCACAACTCGAAGGCGCCAGGATACTTGTTCACGGTGGCGGCAGGATCGCTACGGACATGGGCCTGAAATTGGGCATCGAATCAAACTATGTAAACGGGCGTCGTATCACCGACAAGGAAACCCTGAGCCTTGTTACGATGGTCTATGGCGGATTAATAAACAAAACTATTGTCGCCGAATTGCAGTCTGTCGGTTGCAATGCTATTGGCCTTACCGGCGCCGATGGCAATATCCTTCCCGCCTTGAAGCGCCCTGTCAGGGACGTGGATTATGGCTTTGTAGGCGACGTTACAAGTAATGGCGTAAACACAACCGTTCTCTCCACCTTGCTGCAGTCGGGACTAACCCCTGTGCTGGCGCCACTAACACACGACGGTCATGGCAGCATGCTCAATACAAATGCCGATACGATCGCAAGGGAGGTGGCCAGGGCGCTGGCCGCTATATTTGAAGTCCAGTTGATCTATTGCTTTGAAAAGAAAGGCGTACTGTCCGACCCCACCGATGATGATTCGGTCATCCGGCGTATAACTGCTGCAGACTTTAAGGAACTGACAGAAAAACAAATTGTGTCCGGCGGCATGATCCCCAAGCTTGAAAATGCCCTGGCTGCCGTTAGCGACGGTGTGAACAAAGTAATCATTGGTCACGCGGACGACCTGCTGGCCATCCGATCCGGTGAGGCCGGCACCTGCATTTTATGAAACAACAGCCGAGAAACGATCTGAACAACGATGCCATACTGCTTTTACAGCGGCTCATCTCCACGCCGTCCTTCAGCCGCGAAGAAGATCGTACTGCCGCAATAATCGAATCTTTTCTCAGCGACAAAGGCGTTACTACTCAGCGGCACCTCAACAATGTCTGGGCCGCCAACCGCCACTACTCAACGGATAAACCTACTATTTTACTCAACTCGCACCACGACACCGTAAAAGTAAACGACGGCTACACGAATGATCCCTTCAGCCCGATAGTGAGAGATGGTCGTTTATACGGCCTGGGCAGCAATGACGCTGGTGGCAGCCTGGTATCACTGTTAACCGCGTTTCTTCATTACTATAATGATGACGACCTGCGCTACAACCTGATCTTTGCCGCAACAGCCGAAGAAGAAATATCCGGGCCGAACGGCATTACTGCCCTGTTGCCACAACTGCCGAAAATAGATTGTGGCATTGTTGGCGAGCCTACAATGATGAATATGGCCATAGCTGAGAAAGGACTGCTGGTACTGGATTGCGTTGTCCATGGCACACCCGGTCATGCTGCCCGAAACGAAGGCGAGAATGCTATCTATAAGGCTATGGAGGACATCGAATGGTTTCAAACCTATAACTTTCAAAAAACATCGACATTGCTGGGACCGGTGAAAATGAGCGTAACAATGATAAATGCAGGCCTCCAGCACAACGTGATCCCCGGCGCTTGCAACTTCACCGTTGACTGCCGCATTAACGAATGCTATACTCATGAGGAAATACTTGAAATAGTAAAACAGAATGTAACCTGCGACGTTAACCCACGCAGCCTTAGGCTCCGGTCTACGGCAATCTCACTCGGGCACCCACTCGTCATTGCAGGCCTAAAACTGGACCGGACTCCTTACGGCTCGCCCACCCTATCCGACAAGGCGCTTATGCCTTTTCCTGCTCTGAAGATGGGCCCCGGTGATTCATCACGCAGCCACATGGCAGATGAGTATGTATATATCGACGAAATAACCGCAGGGATAGGTATCTATATTCAATTATTAAACGACGTTTTATGAAACTCTGGCAAAAAGACAATACCGAAATATCAGACCTGATCCACCGTTTCACCGTGGGCCGCGACAACGAGTTCGACCTTAAGTTGGCGAAGTACGATGTTCAAGGTTCCATAGCGCACACAACCATGCTCAGATCGGTAGGACTGTTGTCAAAAGAAGAATTTCAACTGATCAGGGAAGGGTTAGAGATCATCCTCACAGAGATAGAGCAGGGAAAATTTATACTCGAAGCCGATGCCG
>CAYNGS010000052.1:2581-10614 GCA_964396625.1 uncultured Flavipsychrobacter sp. | reverse complement strand
TACGCTCACGAATACCGCGGGTGGCGGCATATGGAGCAGCAGCGCACCGACTGTTGCCACTGCAGGCACGTCGTCGGGTATTGTTACCGGCGTCACTGCGGGCACTGCAACTATCAGTTACTACCTGGGTGTCGGCACCGGGTGCATGGTAGTAAAAACTGTTACCGTGAATCCTTTGCCTGCGTCTTATACGATAACAGGTGGCGGCAACTACTGTTCAGGTACAAGCGGCGTGCACATTGGCCTGAGCGGATCCGATGCCGGGATTAGCTACAAGCTCTATCATGGTGTGACGCTGGAAAGCAGTATCACTGGAACCGGCTCTGTAATTGACTTTGGGCTGGATACTGCTGCCGGCAGCTATAAAGTCATAGCGCTAAATACAACAACGTCGTGCAACAAGTATATGCCGGATAGTGTGGTTGTAACCATAACTCCGTCTGTAGTACCTGCGTTGAATATCTTGTCGCTCCCGGCCAGCCCCGTATGTGCGGGTACAAACGTCACTTTCACAGCCATACCAACAAATGGTGGCCCGGCGCCTGTTTACCAGTGGCAGGTGAATGGAGCAGGAGTTGGTACCACGGGTAGCACATACAACTATGTGCCGGTAGACGGTGATGTGATCAGCGCTCTGCTAACCAGCAACGCTGTATGCCCCGTGCCAGACACTGCAGGGAGTTCCCTGACCATGACCGTCGATTCGCCACAGATACCGTCTGTGGCCATAAGTGCCGATCCCGGCACTACGGTACAACCGGGTGCAAGCGTTACGCTGACAGCGGTGGTTACCAACGGCGGCCCGGCGCCTACCTACCAGTGGGCTGTTAATGGCACCCCTGTTCCCGGCGCAACAAACCCTACGTTCGTTAATACATACTCCAACACCGATTCTGTAACGTGTACAGTGATCAACACGGGCATTTGCAATCCGAGCACCACAAACTGGGTGATCATCACTGTAGGTAATGTTGGGGTAAGAGCGCTCAATACTCAGGATGGCTTCACTATTATTCCCAATCCAAACAAGGGTGAGTTCACGATCTCAGGCGCGCTCGGCACTACGGGCGATGAGGATGTAACGATAGAGTTGACCGATCTGCTGGGCCAGTTAGTGTACAAAGAACACCTCACCGCGCAGGGCGGCAAACTGAATGAACGCATCCATGTACAAAGCACTTTGGCCAACGGCATGTACATGCTCAATGTCAAATCTGCCGCAGGCGAAAACAGGGTATTCCATATTGTTATCGAACAATAGTTGTTTACATTTGTTACCCGCAGTATGGTCATCACCCGGGAAAAAATAGACAAGCGGTTCGTCGACCTGTTTGAATCCACATTTGGGTTTACCAGAGAGGAATTCGACCACTTACTCACCTATTTTGAAGTATTGACGCTTAAGAAGAAAGAGCATTACTTCAGGGCCGGAGACGTATGCAGGCAACAGGCTTACATAAATAAAGGTTGTACCCGCACTTATGTCCTCGATAATGAAGGGCACGAACGCATCCTCTTTTTTGCATTTGAAGACTGGTGGATAGGTGACCTCGAGAGCTACTATACACAAAAACCAGGCGTGAACTTTGTCCAGGCACTGGAAGATTGTGAACTGCTGATCATAAAACGCGACCTGTTTCAGAAACTGGCGCTGGAAAATCCGAAGATGCAGCAATGGTACACCTATAAAGTGCAACGCGCTGCAAACGCGATGTGGCGGAGGCTCAGCGAGGTAAAGACAGAATCTCCCGAAGAACGCTATCTGAACATGCTCAACACCCAACCCCAGGTGATAGACCGGGTACCACTGCAGCATATCGCCGCGTATCTCAATATTGAACCACAGTCTTTGAGCCGGTTACGCAAGCGCATTTCAAAGAAAATTTAGTTGTTTTCAATTTCTTAACCCTGGTTAAGGGAATTGATGCCGCACCGGCCGCACCTTTGTGGCGAACTCAAAAAACACTTAACATGCAACAAAATCAGGTTCCACCACCACCAATGCAAATGGTTCAGATGATAACAGGATTCTGGACGTCGTGCTGCATCTATAACGCAGCCAAACTAAACATAGCAGACCGGCTTGCCGAAAAGCCACAGACGGCACAGCAACTTGCTGCTGCGACAGGTACGAATCCGACTTTCCTCTATCGGCTGCTGCGCGCCTTGTGCAGCGTAGGTGTATTTGCCGAGAACGGCAGCAAAGAATTTGAACTCACGCCCCTTGGCGAGACGCTGAGAAGCAATGTGCCCGGCTCTATGAAAGCGATGGCCATAGCGCAGCTCGGCGATCACTACCCTGCCTGGGGCAACCTGATGCACAGCCTGCGCACCGGCGAGATCGCCTTTGACAATGCCGTGGGTGTGCCCGTCTGGAAGTACTACGAATCTCATCCCGAAGACGGCGCCAACTTCGCGGAAGCGATGAGCAACATGACCAAAATGTCGCTGGCGCATGTGCTGCCCGCGTACGACTTCAAAAGCTTCAGCACCATAGTTGACATAGGCGGCGGCAATGGCACTATGCTGTGTGCAATACTCAATGAAGCTAAAACCTCTGCCGGCCTTGTATATGACGAGCCCTACCTTAAGGAACAGGCGAGACGCAATATTGAGCAGAACGGACTCTCCAGCCGCTGCAGCTATGCAGAAGGCAGTTTCTTTGACAGTGTGCCGACAGGCGGCGATCTGTACATAATGAAAATGATCCTCCACGACTGGAACGACGACAGTGCCAAAAAGATACTCGGCAACGTCGGCAAGGCTATGAGCGCAGGGAGCAAACTGCTGATCATAGAATCCGTGATACCGGAGGGCAATGATCCGCATCCCGGTAAGTTCATGGATATAAACATGATGGCCATGACAGGGGGCTGCGAACGAACTGAGAAAGACTGGAATGCACTGATCTCATCCTGCGGACTGCGCTTATCCCGAATCATAACCACACACCATCCGCTCTTTAGTCTAATAGAAGTTGTGAAGGCTTAATGCTTTTATGAAGCACACCTGCTTTCTATCCGGGAGGCAGGTGTGTTATATTTGTAGGGCCCATTAGCCTAACTGCGTCAGCCCGTCAACATCACACCAGCTCAGCCTCTTTAACCGCGACAGGAGCCTTTGCCACCATGAAGTAGGGCGCAACATCTATCTTTTTGGTGCGGGAGCGCAGCATCGCTATCACCTCTTCGTCTGACTTGTAGCGGCCTCCGAGATTTACAAAGTACTTAGCAAGCAGGTCGTAACGATCGCGGACGAGGTAGATGAATACATGGAGAAAGTGTATCTTCTCAAATACAACCGCATCATTGTCGATGTATTCCTGGAGTGTGCTGAGGAAGTAGCCCGGATGTTCCGTCCAGTGCATGCCGCTCTTAATATGGTGGCTGATGTGGTAGCCATCGTTCCAGCACTTTACATTGTACTTGGTGTTGATGCAGGTGACACTGTTCTTGTAGGCGTTGTCGGGCTCGCTGGCATCTATGAACGCATGCTGCGCCCAATTACCGGTCATGGCTATGATGCGAAAGGTAAAGAACGGCAGTATGAACACCACCAGCGTGGCCGGCCAGTTTATGAAGCACAGCCCTATGCACATAGCGATGAAGAGCAGTTCACCGCGTACAGAGCGGTACAGCAAGCGCTTCTTGTGCTTGCGCACAAAGTAGCTGCAGAGGTGGTATATACCCATGAACAGGAATGAAGCGAGGTATTTTGAAAAGTCTTTTAGAGAGTCGCGCTGGTAGCCCATTGTGGAGCTCTCATCTTCGGGCATATTGTTTTCAGGGTGGTGCATGCCTATGTGGTGGGTATAGTAGGTCTCCGGTGTTTGTCCGAAGAGGGGGCCTATAACCCACGGCAGGTAATGGTTGAGAAAGCTGTACTTCGAGTTGAAGAACGGCCGGTGGCTGGTGCAATGCATCATAAGCCCATAAGGGCCCTTGAACACCACGTTGTTGATGTATTGATAGGCAATGGCGGCTACCCACCAGACACCATTATTGATGCCTGGGATGTATAGCAAAATCGCTAATGGAATAAGGGTGAACGTAAGTTTCAGTGTCAGGTGAATGAATGGCAGGTCGCGCTCGTCGCGCAGCATGGATACGAAAAACCTATCTATCCGGTTGGCGGGCTTCTCCACACTAACCGGGTCTGTAATATCGGCTAATACTCTCATCAGAAAAATTAAGAAGGCAGCAAGATACACATAAATAACGGGTATTATAGTATAAAACTGCCAATGTATACTAAACGTAGGGTTAATAAAAGCATAAAGCAGGCTGCACTACGGCTTGAATACCTGCCTTGCTGCAATAACGAACTGCTGCACGGCGGGGCTGCTGCCGGTTTGCTGCGCCTCGAAATACCACCTGTAGGCCACGCCGTTTATGCTGGTGCGAACATCAGTGTAACCGAGATCGGGGACGAGCTGGCCTATGTGCTCATTGTTGTGGCTGAGCAGTTCCTGCGGTACAGATGAGGGCAGGTTTTTCACTGAATCATATCGTGCGCCCGAGCAGATGACATTGAAGTTGAATTTGGTGATATCGTCGGGGATGAGGGCATAGGGGACGGCGGTGTCTTCTTTTAGCTGGCCACCGGTGATGTTGAAATACACGAGTGTGGTGAGGGAGGTGAAGCCGCCCGGGCTACCAATGATCATGTAGTCGCCGGTGGTGACGCCGCCAGTGGTCTTGACGCCCTTCTTGCAAGAAGCGTTGCATAGGGCGAGGATCAACAAAAGAGAGAACGTAAGGGTACTTTTCATAAAAAGGTTTTTCGCATTGATATCGACACTTAATTATAATTAAATACTACATGCACTTTCTGCTCAAAATCCTGAACGGCCTGACTGGATTTAGTTATATCGGCCTGAAACAGCCATACATACTGCTTACCATTTATTGACGCACGCACCTCAGTATAACCAAAGTCGGGCCAAATGCCGCCGATAGACTGGCTGCCGCCGCTGATCAACTCGGCCGGTATCTGCTGCAGCAGGCCTTTTACGGAGTCGAAGGCGGGTGATGGAAGGACGATGCTGAAGTTGAATGCATTATTATCTGAGGGCGGGGTGTGAAATTTCAACGAGGTATCTTTTTTGAACTGTGTGCCATTTATGAAATAATAAGGCTCACTGGCCCCGCCTACGAAGCCACCGGCAGTACCAATGATGAGGTAGTCTCCAGACGCAGTGCCATTGCTGTGCTTTTTGCAGGAGGCACTGCTAACTACGAGCAGCACGGCACAAAATATGGTAGCAAAAGGTTTCATACCAGGTATTTTACAGCAATAACGTTATTAAAGTTACTTTATTATCTACATTTTACCAGTGGCTGGTAATTGCCATAAACGACCCGCCCCGACGAATCGGGACGGTTGTTGAAATTAGTAGATATTAGTTAGTAGATAGTCGTTGGAGGGAAGTGGTGTGTTGCCTTGGTGTTCAATTTTGCTAACCGCCAACGACCAGCCGATGCAACTACATACCAAGGATCTTCTGGATCTTTTTGTCGAATACGTTTTTGGGGGCGGCGCCTACCTGCTTGTCGACCACCTGGCCATTCTTAATGAAGAGGACACAGGGGATGCTGGTAACACCATAGTTTATGCTTAGGTTGGGATTCTCGTCCACGTTTACCTTGCCTACATTTACTTTGCCGTCATACTCCTTGCTGAGCGCGTCGATGGTTGGGCCGAGGGCGAGACAAGGGCCACACCAGGGAGCCCAGAAATCTATTACAGAAAGCATATCTGCCTTGAGTACTTCAGCGTCGAAATTTGAATCAGTGAATACTGCTGCCATTGTTTGTTATTTAGAATGAAGCACAAAGTTAACCCAATAAATATTCACAGATAAATAGAATGGCAATATACCTCTATAATCTATGCACATAGTACTAACAATTAGGGAGGAGAGCATAGGAAGCAAGGAGCGACGTAGCGGGAAATACGACTTCGTGTTGGTCATAAACTTTTTTTGGAATAAACCCATATTAATTATTTATTTGTGTGCCAGTGCTGACCGGAGCGTACCGGGAGCAAAAATGACGGGGGCGAAATCCTTATTATTCTTTAATAAACTTTGCCCGAAAGGGGGTGATGTTGGGTTCGGAGCACTGGATGATGTAGATGCCGGGAGCGAGTGTGCCGGTGCTGATTATGAAGGCGCCGGACTGCGTGGTAACGGGTAACTGATATGTTTTGCCGAGGATGTCGCAGACCGATACTTTGGCGCTGGTGGTGGCGCCGGTGAGGGTGAGCTGGCTGGTAACGGGATTGGGGAACAGGGTGTAGGTGCGACCTTCTACCGCAGATACCTGTGTGATGGTATCTGTCCAAGGTTTGGCCTGCTGGTACTTGGCAAAGAAGGTAACAGGCACCCAGTTGGGGTTGGGAACGGCAACGGTGACTGTGCCGCCACCGCCATAGGGGTTAAAGTTTGTGGTTTCGGTGATGTAACCACCTATGTAGATATTATTGGCAGCATCGAGGGTGATGCAGCCGGTCTGGTCGTCGCGGTTGCTCCATGTGTGCATATGCCATTTGTAGTGACCTGCAGAGTCGAGCTTGAGGACATAGTAATCTTCACCAAGACCTGTGACACCGCCCTGGGCATAAACAGGAGGGGCTTCGGGATTGAGCGTGATACGGCCCATAAAGGTGCCTGTGACATAAATATTATCGGTATCGTCTTTGGCAAGGCCGGTAATATTGGCATAGAGATTGAACGAGGAGTCGCAGCCGTAGTTCCTGGCCCAAATGAAATTGCCGGAAGGGCCGAATTTGATGAGGTAGCCACCGACATTATTGCTGCCAGGAGCGCCGACGTGCAGGGTATCGTGAGAGGCGGTATCTGCAATCATGGATGTGGTGTAGTTGCCAAAGGCGTAGGCATTGCCCATGCGATCGGCAAGAACGCCGGTGCCAAAGTCGTTGCCGTAGCCACCGATGGCCCTCATCCACATAACAGCACCATCGGGAGTGTATTTGATGAGAAAGCCATCGTAGTTGCCATTGAGATTGAGCGTGCGGTAAACGCCACCCGTATCGCCTACGGGCGTAGTGGGGCCACCTGTGCCGCCGGTATAGCCGGTAACAAAAAGATTGCCGGATGGATCGAGATCGAGCGCGACACCGCGGTCGCCATCGCCGCCATGTATCTGCCGGGCCCAAACGAAGTTGCCATTGAGATCGTACTTGGCCACAAAGCCATCGAGTACGCTAGGGGTGAACACAACGGTGCCGGGATGGGCGGGATCGAAATCGGTGGGGCCATTGAACTGACCGGTAACATAGACACTGCCGGCATGATCGACCTTAACACCGAATATGTCGCCATCGGGAGCGGCGGTGACCCTGACCCAGACGAGGTGATCGGAAGAATTGTACTTAGCGACCCAAAAGCCCTGAAAAGTGGAGGTATCGACAGAGAAACCAAGGCCGAAGCTATCGAGACCGGCGGCCTGGCCGGCGATGTAGTAATTGCCCGAGTCGTCGATGACGGAGGTAACGCCGCTGCCATCGCCAAAGGTATGGGCCCAGATAAGGTGGCCCGAGGAATCGTACTTGCCAAGGTAGCCGGGATTGGCAGCAACGGGATCATAAATGCTATCGACGCCCGCACCGGGATCCATATCGATCATACGCTGGAAAACACCGATAACATAAACATCGCTCTTCTTATTGACAAACATAGAAGTGGCCTGGTTTTGGTTGGTCGTGATGGCGGTATTGAAACCCCAGAGTGCGTCGGCCCAGCGGAAGACGGGTTGTGCGGAAGTGGATAAGTGGGTGAACAGGGTAAAAAATATACTTATATAAGTAAGTTTTTTAAGCGTCATGTGGTTTGTTTGGTATAAAGACATAGTGAAAGGGTAAAAGGTTGGATGTTGATTAGCTGATGTGCTTATTAGCTGATTGGGGGAGAGACTTTTTGATTAGCTGATTAGCTGATGTGCTTATTAGCTGATTGGGGGAGAGACTTTTTGATTAGCTGATTAGCTGATGTGCTTATTAGCTGATTGGGG
>CAYNGS010000052.1:0-2481 GCA_964396625.1 uncultured Flavipsychrobacter sp. | reverse complement strand
GGGAGAGACTTTTTGATTAGCTGATTAGCTGATGTGCTTATTAGCTGATTGGGGAAGCGAGATTTTTGATTAGCTGATTGGGAGCGGGACTTTTTGATTAGCTGATTAGCTAATATGCTAATCAGCTAATTATGTTCATGCTTTGTCAAGGGAGAACTTGATGTCTTCTTCGTGGGCCTGGAGGAACTGGATGAGCTCGTCGTTGACTTCGATCTTTTTTTGCTGGGATTTGAGGCGCACTTCCATGCCGTTCCAGTCGGAGATGTGGAGGACGAGCTCGGTAGTGCCGGGATATTTTTTAATGTTGGCCTCGAGGAAATTGGCAAATTCGTCGTTGACCTTCAGCAGGGGCAGCGAGAGGTGTATCTTTTTGGTAAGTACCTTGCGCACTTCGTCGAGCAGCATCATGTTTTGTATCTGCAGCTCCATGGTGCCGGGGCGATACTTATGCTCATCGTAAATGCCCTGTATCATGAGCTTCTGGCCATTGACCAGATAATTGCCATATTGCACATAGTTCTTTTCCCAAAGCAGTATCTCGAGGTTGCCGGAATAGTCGTTGATGAACATCTTGCCAAACTTGCTGCCTTTTTTGGTGGTGGCATGGGCAACATCGGTGACGAAGCCGGCGATGCGGACATTGCGACCTCTGTTGGCCTCCAGCTCGCTAACAGGAATAATACCATAGTTCTCCATCTCGAACTTAAAGCCATCGAGCGGATGGGCGCTGAGGTAGATGCCTACTACCTCTTTCTCGCGATCGAGGAGCTCAGGCAGGCCCCACTTATCACACTCGGGCATGGCAGGGGGCTTTACCTCCGGCATGGCTCCGGCACCAAAGAGGCTATTGGTAGCGACAGACGAGCTGGCCTGAAACTGGTTGCCAAAGCGAACGAGACGCTCGAGGCCGGTAATAGGGTCGGTGGCGGGGGCATAGAAATACTGCGCCCGGTGCATCTGCGGAAAACAATCGAGTGCGCCGGCCAGTACAAGGCTTTCCATAGATTTTTTATTGACGGTACGCTGGTTGACACGCTTTATAAAATCGTAAACGGATATGTACGGCCCATTACTTTCACGTTCGGAGATGATGTCTTCGACAGCAGCCTCGCCTACCCCTTTGATGGCATTGAGCCCGAAACGAACAACATTTTCTTTGGCTACTGCGAAGCCTTTGAGACTTTCATTGACATCGGGGCCGAGTACCTGGAGGCCCATGCGCTGGCACTCTTCCATGTAGAACTTAACCTTGTCGATGCTGCCCTGGTTGTTGAGCACGGCAGCCATGTACTCAGCGGGATAGTGCGCTTTGAGAAAGGCTGTCTGATAGGCCACGAGGGCATAGCAGGTGGAGTGCGATTTATTGAATGCGTATTGCGCGAAGGCCTCCCAGTCGGTCCATATTTTCTGCAGCTTGTCTTCGGGATGGCCCTTGGCTTTTGCCCCTTCCACAAACTGCGCCTTCATTTTATCGAGTACGGACTTCTGCTTCTTGCCCATTGCCTTGCGGAGCACGTCAGCATCGCCCTTGCTGAAGCCGGCGAGGCTCTGTGAGAGCAGCATAACCTGCTCCTGATAGACGGTGATGCCGTAAGTATCGCCGAGGTATTCGGCCATGTCGGGCAGATCGTAAGAGATGGGTTCGAGGCCGTGCTTACGCTTGATGTAGTTGGGTATGTATTCCATGGGGCCCGGACGATACAGGGCGTTCATGGCAATGAGATCATCGAACTTATCGGGCTTGAGGTTGATAAGGTGCTTCTGCATGCCCGGACTTTCGAACTGGAACGTGCCATTGGTTTCGCCGAGCTGGTAGAGTTCGTAGGTCTCCTCATCGTCGAGGGGTATGGTGTCGATATCTATGTCGATGCTGTAATTGCGTTTGATGAGTGCGAGTGCATCTTTGATGATAGTGAGGGTTTTGAGGCCGAGGAAGTCCATTTTGATAACACCGGCGTTCTCGATCACGTTGCCTTCGTATTGTGTGATGAGCGAGTCGACATCCTTGGCCATAAAAACTGGCAGGAGATCGGTGAGATCGCTGGGGGCGATGATGATGCCTGCGGCGTGTATGCCGGTGTTGCGCACGGAACCTTCGAGTTTCTCGGCCGAATGAAGCACCTCTCCGTGAAGGGTTTGCTGGTCGTATATCTCGCGGAGTTTTGCCACTGCTTCCATTTCATCGCTGCCGAGTCCTTCCTTGCTATCGAGGCTGTTGTCGCCTTTCAGGTCAGCATGGAGGAGGCGCTTCAGGGAAATGCCGGGGCGCTCGGGCACCAGCTTGGCAAGGGCGTTGCTCTCGGACAGCGGCAAATCCATAACACGGGCAACATCTTTGATGCTGCTGCGGGCGGCCATAGTGCCGTAGGTGACAATCTGCGCCACCTGGTTCTTACCATACTTCTGCACCACATAGTCGATGACCTTCTGCCGGCCCACATCGTCAAAGTCGGTGTCGATATCGGGCATGCTCTTACGGTC
>CAYNGS010000051.1:0-10680 GCA_964396625.1 uncultured Flavipsychrobacter sp. | reverse complement strand
ATTCCACCCATTTTCTCTTTTACTATCCTGGCTTTATTCAATACGGTCACAGCAAAGCCCGCTTCCTTGCCCATCAAGCCTATCTCCCTCGAAAGTTGCTCGGCAGATAAGTAATTGAGCGGCTCATTCACCAGCGTCCGGACGCGGTAAATAGCATCGATCGTAGTGGTCAGTTGCGCAAGGTCTTTAACCGTAATTGAGTTCTTGGTAAAAAATATACGCTGAAGGCTGTTGGCTATCTTTTTAGCATCGCTCCGGTATTTCAGAAACTGGTAATTGGCCAGCGCCATGCCCTCGGCGATCAGCACTGCTGCATACGTATCGGCAGACAGGTTTGCGATGGTTATTTCTTCCAGTTTATGCTTGCTGCAGATACCCTGCAGTTCGCCGCCAGCCTTACGACAAGCTTCCTTCGTTTGCCAATCGGTTTTTTTGTTTTTCAGCAGGTAAATAAAAATATAGTAACCGTACCGATTGATCGTGGCTATTGTGTGTTCGGTGTCGAAGGCTGCTTTTACAAAAGCAGCCTCTTCACCCTTTAGCTCCACCACCTGGCTCAGTTTTTTAGTATCATCTATTATATACAGTTGATTTTTATTAGCAGGCTTTTGCTGTATCTTGAATTCCATACTGTAAAATTAAAATAATGAGCGAAGGTAATCTATTCAAAGGCAAATATTCAAAATTCAAAACACTGTTTGCAGGAGAAACTCGTTGGTGAATGGTAACGGTATAGATTAGTATATTTGAGCTTTCGTAACGCTTGCAGCAACTCGCTGACGGCACATATAGATTGAATATAACATTTCAAGAATCGGCGGTCACCGCATTTTATAACTGAATAAGGTGGAAGGGGTTTCCGGCAAGAAGAATTACATAGTCTGGCTACATCTGAGCATGCTGGCGGCAGCGGTTCTGGTCGCATATTTCAAGGTATTCAGTGCCGGGTTTATTGCGTGGGATGACATGGAGTACACCGTTCATAACCCCGACATAGCAGCTATTAGTATCGACAATATAAAGGCATGGTTCTCGGGTTTTTACCTTGGCAACTACCATCCATTTACTCTTTTCTCATATGCGCTCGACTATCTCATAGGCGGGCAGCAGCCGCTCGCGTATCATGTTACAAATGTGCTCATTCATGTTTGTAATGCTGTGATGCTATATTTTTTTTTAAATAAATTACAACCTTATAAAGCGATCGGCTTTCTTGCAGCGCTGCTGTTTGCCGTACATCCGATGCAAACAGAAAGCGTGTCGTGGATAGCGGAACGGAAGACGTTGTTGTGTGCTTTTTTTTACTTCCTCGCTTTGCTTCAGTACATCCGCTATCTGTCGATACCGTCTGTGAAGAATCTAGTTTTAGTTTGTTTGGCCGGCGTAGCGGCGATGCTGTCGAAAGGTGTGGCAGTGGCTTTGCCGCTGTCGCTGTTTGCGGTAGATATATGGATGCAGCGCGACCTGCGCGATAGGAAGGTCTGGACAGAAAAAATACCGTTGTTTATCGTTGCTGTTATTCTGGGCGTAGTGGCCATTAAGGCGCAGCAGGCAGGCAAGTTCACCGGTCTCCACCCGGAATACAATTGGTATGACACGATATTGTTTGCTGCCACAGGTTATATGCAGTACATCTTTCGGTTCTTTGTGCCGGTGCAGCTTTCCGTCGTGTATCCCTATCCTAAAGAATCAGGCTATCTTCAAAACCTGAGTTTGCTCGTAGCGGCAGGCGTTCTTGCGCTGGCGTTCATTGCTTATCGGAAAAAATGGTTCATACTGTGCGGCGGAATTGTTTTTTATACGGTGAACATCGTTTTTCTGCTGCAGTTTGTTCAGTTCGGTGAGGTACTGACGGCAGACAGGTATGCGTATATCGCCGGTGTGGGTATATTGTTTCCGGCCGTATATTATCTGTTTGCCTGGCTTTCGAAGCGTTTGAAAGCTGTCCTCGCGACAGCCGTGTGGGGGAGTGTCGCGCTGGTCTTGCTGGTCATGACCTTTATGCGAAACGATATCTGGCAGTCTGATTTCAATTTTTTCAGCGCCATACTCGACACATTTCCGGGGTCGGCAGTAGCCCAGTACAGTGTGGGCGGTCTGTACATGCGCAAGGGTGACTATGCTGAAGCTGAAAAACACATCAATCTTGCAGTAGAACTTGATCCGCATAACTACAAGGCGTGGTATAATAAAGGTGTATTGTACCTGCGCGAACGGAAGCCGGCTGAGGCAATGGATGCACTCAACAGGTGTATTGAAATAAAGGAGTATCCGAAGGCCTATTTCAGCCGGGCTGTTCTTTACCAGGGAGCCGGTGCGCCCGACAAGGCGCTGTCTGATATAGAGAAAGTGCTCGACGATCAGCCGCGGAACTCCAGGGCATATTATATAGCTGCCGATTGCCTTGAGCAGCAAGGGAAAGACGGTGAGGCGATGGAGAACTATACCAAAGCCATTCAGTTTGAAAGTAAGGAGCCATTATTTTATATAAGGCGCGGACTACTGCTTGCCAAAGCGAAACAAAATGAAGCAGCGCTCAAAGATCTGAATGCGGCTGTGGAACTGAACCCTGATAATGGAGAAGCGTTGTACTTCAGGGGTATTGTGAATTTCAGGAATGGACACGACCCCTGTGGCGATTTCAGAAATGCGCTCAATCATGGATACAAGCAGGCTCAGGAGGCAATAGACAAGGCCTGTAAACACTAAACGAGCAATGGTATACCTTTGCCGTGGCGCAGACTCGGATTTGCGTTCTAAGGAAGATTTTTATGACGAACAGCTCGCGAACCCACATTGATAAAGATTTGCATCTCAAAAAAAGTCTGGGCCAGCATTTTCTGCACGACGAAAATGTATGCAGGAAGATAGTCGAGCACGTATCGCACAAGCCTGGTATGAGACTGCTCGAAGTTGGACCGGGTGGCGGGGCAATAACAAAGTATCTCCTGGCGTGGAAGGATGTGGATTATAAAGCGATAGAGATAGACAACGAAAAAGTAAGCTACCTGGAAAAAACATACCCGGACATACACGGCAAAATATTGTTGCAGGGTATACTTAAAGCAGACATGCCTTTCAGCCAGGATTTCTCAGTAGTGGGCAACTTCCCCTACAACATATCTTCGCCAATACTGTTCAAAGTGTTGGATTGGGAACCTCACGTAAATGAAGTGATAGGGATGTTCCAGAAGGAAGTGGCGCTCCGTATTGCCTCCGGACCCGGCAGCAAAGTTTACGGTATCCTCAGTGTACTGATGCAGGCTTTTTTTAAAGTAGAATATCTGTTCGATGTGCACGAAAAATGTTTTACACCGCCGCCAAAGGTCATAAGCGGGGTTGTACGATTCTCTAATTTGCGGAATCCGTTTGATATAAAGGACAAAAGACGGTTCACTATCCTCGTAAAGGCCGCATTCAACCAGCGAAGGAAGACTTTGAGGAATGCGCTTAAGAGTACGTTGCCCCCCGAAGCGCTTGCGGATGCCATAATGGATAAGCGAGCGGAGCAATTGTCTGTGGCGGATTTTGTAAGACTGTATAAGCAATATTGTTATGAAAAATGATCGCGGAAAAGTTCTGATAGCCGCACCTGTTCACGCAGTGCTTACCGATGGTCTCACGGCCGCAGGATACGATTGTGTGCAGCAGGAAAACATTTCGCAGTTGCTGGCATTAAGTCTCATCGAAGATTGTGTTGGGGTGATCACGTCTACGAGGTTGCAGTTTGACAAGGACTTGATAGAAGCCGCGCCCGGACTTAAGTGGATAGGTCGCATGGGCTCGGGTATGGAAGTAATAGACGTGACCTATGCTGCACAAAAAGGCATCGCCTGTTATGCGAGCCCTGAAGGCAATTGTAATGCCGTGGGCGAGCATGCGCTGGGCATGTTATTGAGCCTGGTAAGAAGGATCACGTGGAGTCACAACGAAATGTTGGCGGGCGTGTGGAAACGGGATGAGAACAGAGGTACAGAACTGGAAGGAAAGACAGTGGGGATAATTGGCTATGGGCATACCGGTGCGGCTTTCGCGAAAAAACTAATGGCATTCGATACCCGGATCCTCGCCTACGATAAGTATAACCCGCAAAGTATCCCGGGGCATATCGTGAATTGCAAAAGGGTGGAAGAACTGATACAAGAGGCAGACATCATCAGTTTTCACGTGCCCTTGCAAGCTGACACCGTACATTATTTCAACGGCGATTTTATAGCACAGGTGCGCAAGCCGTTCATTCTTATAAATACATCGCGCGGGCCGGTTGTGGACTTGATCGCGCTGTGTGATGGCATAAGAAGTGGAAAGATTGCGGGGGCCTGCCTCGATGTCTTTGAGCAGGAGCCGATTTCTCGCCTGAGAACTGACCTCCGGACGGCATTGGAGGAGCTGATGAACTCGCCAAAAGTTATCGTTACACCACACATAGCCGGGTACACATTCGAGGCGCTCTATAAAATGAGCAAGATCCTTCTCGAAAAGATCACACGATCATAAGTTGTTTTTTTACGCTATAAGCTCTGCAAAGAAAATTTTTTAAAGTAATATCTTGCGTTTTTTTTGACTTGCAAAAATAATTTCCTCGTTCCACCCAAGATTTAACGTTCATTTCTCGTCTATATTAAGGAGAGAACATTTTTAACATTAGTTACATTAGCTTGAGAATTATGTAAAGGAGAGGAAATTTATTTTTCTAACACCGTGATTTTTAACAGTTTTTTTTATCTTTACGCCTCATTTGCTAATAATTTATTAACATAAGATATGACACGTACATTACGTTATCTGCTTTTATTTGTTTTTGCAGGGTTATCGGGTTCCGCTCTGGCGCAGGAAATTTCGGGCAAGGTTTTGGATGATAAAAAGGAGCCGCTTCCCAGCGCGGCGGTTCAGGTATACCAGGGCGGTATCTTAAAAGGGGGTACGGTCACCGATTACGATGGTAATTACACCGTAAAACCACTTGATCCCGGTTACTACAACGTGCTTGTTTTATATACTGGTTACGACTCGATAATGGTTACCGATGTGGTGGTTGTTCCGGGAGACAGAACTACACAGAATTTCACCTTGAAAAGGAGCGGAGGCAAGGAACTGAAAGGGGTTACGGTAATAGCTTACAAGAAGCCGCTTGTTGACCAGGATAAGCCATCAGCGCACATACTTACGAAGGATGAGATCAACGTTATTCCTACCACACAGGTTACCGATCTGGTGAGCCTTACTCCAGGTGCATATCAGAAACAGCGCGGTGCGGAGGCAAACATGGGTGGTGCGCGTACTACCGGTACTTTGTATATCGTGGATGGTGTTCAGGTTCGAAATCTTAATGGCGTAACCTCTACCTACGATATGGCCCAGGGGTCTATTGATCAGCTGGAAGTGATCAGCTCAGGTATCCCGGCAAATTATGGAGACGTGTCCGGTGCGGTTGTAAATATCACATCAAGAGGTGTTGCGCAGAAATTAACAGGTAATGTTCGTCTGCAGCACTCTATTGACGGCTACAATAATAATCTGGCCACATTCTCTATCGCCGGCCCGATCTATAAGAAGACAATCCATGAGGGAGACCATACCCGTAAGAAACCCGTTCTCGGATTTGCGTTGAGCGGTGACTACTACGACGATCATGAGCGTTACCCTACGTACGACAAGCAACTCGTTGTAAAATCGGACGTTCTTAACAAGTTACATCAAAATCCTTTAAGGATTGTATCAGATAATACAGGTTCACCCGTATACAACTATGCGTCTGACTATATCACAGCAAATGATCTGACAACGGCGAAGATAACTCCCCGCGATAAGACACAGGAAGCGCGTCTGAATGGTAAACTTGATTACCAGGTATCAGATAATATGCACATCATTGCAGGTGGTACTTTTGATTACACAAAGGCAGACTATTATCAGCGTTCTGTTGATCTTTTTGCAGGAGATGCAATTCCGGTTCAAAACAATACTTCAGGAAGGGGTTATATCCGCTTCACACAGAAATTTGGCAAACTTGGCGATACTGCTCATAACATTATCTCAAATGCCTACTACTCTGTGCAGGCTGACTACCAGATAACACATGAAACCAGGCAAGACCCGAATTTCAAGAAGAATTATTTTGATTACGGCTATGTTGGCAAGTTTAATGAAACTAAGGTTCAGACCTATGCCCCCGGCTATTCATCCAACGGATTCGACTCACTTTCCGGTAAAAAAGCAACTGTTTTAACTGGTACGGTACCAACAGGTATCACCTATGACAGGTCGAATCTGAACCCGAACCTCGCGAATTACACAACACAATATTATAATTCACTAAATGGAGTTAACCCGTTATTCATCACACAGATACAGGCGAACAATGCGATGGCCAATGGGGATAACCCACAGCTTACTTACGGTCTTTTCTGGAGCCCGGGTTCTACACAATACTATTACCTCAATTTTAATTCCAGCCAATACGCCCTTACCGTTGACGCATCGTTCGATCTGTTAGTTGGAAAAACAAAACACGCGATTCAGTTCGGTCTTTACTATCAGCAGCGTATTGAAAGGCAGTTCCTGCTGTATACTAACACCGGTGGTGTAGGAACAAATTCACTCTGGCAGTTAATGAGGCAGTTGGTGAGCAATACCGACAACGGTAACTTAAAACTGGACAAACTGCACCCGATATTTATTGTCAACGGTGTGCATTATAACTTCGTTCCGAACGATCCGAACAATCCGACTGCGGGAGGAAAATATTATGACCCTTCGGGCAACGTAAAGAATATCATTCCCGGCCCAACCGATACTGTGGTATACAATTACGTAAATACACAGTCTTCTGTGTTTGACCAAAATCTGAGAAAGAAATTAGGTTTGAATAGCACAGCAGATATCAATATTGACGCATTGAGTCCAAATACTTTCTCGCTGGGCATGTTTACAGCTGATGAGCTGCTGGCCAGCGGGCACTCATACGCTTATTATTATGGCTACACTTATACAGGAGGAGCGCAGCCGGGTAATGTAAACTTCAATGATTTCTGGACGCAGAAAGATGCAAACGGTAATTACACACGCCCGATAGGAGCATTCAGCCCCAACTATATTGCCGGTTATTTGCTCGATAACTTTAATTACAAAGATGTCCATTTCAACATCGGTGTACGTGTTGACCGGTTTTCTGCAAACACAAAAGTGCTGAAAGACCCATACTCTGAATATGCTGAAAAAACTGTAAACGAAGTAGCTGGTTCTGCCAATGTGCTGAACGGCGGCAAACACCCCGGAAATATGGGTGGCAACTATGTAGTTTATGTTGATGATAACAGTTCTAATTCACCTACCATCATCGGCTACAGAAGCGGAACCAACTGGTATGATCCGACCGGTAAATACATTGAAGATCCATCGGTATTGAAACAATACTCAGGTGGCCGTGAACCACAGCCTTACCTTGTAAATCCTAACGTTAAGGTTACAGACAGCAACTACAATCCGAACCAGGCGTTTACCGACTACACACCGCAGGTTACTGTTCAGCCTCGTATATCGTTCTCGTTCCCGATATCTGACGTAGCCGATTTCTATGCACACTATGACATTTACTCTCAAAGGCCCACAGGCCAGGTAAACGCCACTGCTGCCGACTACTACTTTATTCAGCAGAACGCTAACCAGATCATATCTAACTCTAACCTGAAGCCACAGAAGACGTTTGACTACGAGGTTGGTTTCCAGCAGAAACTGAGCGATCACTCTGCATTTACACTGACCGCATTTTACAAAGAGCGTAAGGATATGATAACCATCGTGCCTTACCTGTTTGCATGGCCAACTACTTATTATACTTACGGTAATCGTGACTTCTCTACTACAAAGGGTACTTCATTATTCTACGATCTTCGTGCAACAAACCACCTGCGTATGAGCATTTCGTACACACTGCAGTTTGCTGAGGGCACGGGTTCTACTCCTACGTCTACCAACAGTAACGGCGGTGGCCAGATATCTCCGAACGGATTGCTGCAGAGCTTTGTTGAGGCCGGCTTGCCAAACCTCCGCTATGTTTCAGCGTTGGACTATGATTCAAGGCATACCATCGCAGCAGACATAGATTATCGCTATAACGACGGAGAAGGTCCGATGATAAAGGGCAAGAATGTGTTCCAGAATGCAGGGATACATTTGATACCAAGGGCAAGGAGCGGCGAGCCTTATACAAGGCTGGCCGAGGCACAGGGAAATACTGTTATCGGTGGTGTGAATGGTGCGCGTTTGCCCTGGCACTACAGCATCGATCTGCGTATCGATAAGGATTTCGCGCTTACACCAGGCAGAAAGCATAAGGACGCTATCAATGGTGTAAAGCCAAAACGTCCTTTATACATCAAGGCTATTGTTCAGGTAAACAATTTGTTGCAGACACGTGAAATACTGGGTGTATACGGTTATACCGGTAAGCCTGATGATAACGGATATCTCGCTTCGCCATTCGGACAGCAGTACGTTCCGCAGCAGATCGCAGCGCAGTCATACAGCACGTTGTACCAGAACTACTATAATGATCCAACGCACTTAAACTATGCGCGTTCTATCAGTTTAGCTCTTGATTTTAATTTTTAATAATATTTAATAAATATAACTTTACAGGTTATGAAGCTCAGAAAAATAAGTACACTTGCCGGCGCCTTCACTATAATAGGCCTTTTAAGCGCAGCAGGAATTGTAAGTGCGAGAGAGAATGTTGTGTCCGCTCATCATAAAAGCGCATTGAAAACAACTGCAACCGGTGGTTGTAACCCGGGTTCCCTGGAATCGGCAATTGACCTTGATATCAATAACGTTCGCGCACACCTTATGACCGGTGGTGATATGTGGTGGAACATTGGTACACAGGTTGCAGCATATGAAGTGCCAAAGAACTCAGGCAAAAGTTCTCAGTTTGCTGCATCATGCTGGATCGGTGGTTATGACCAGCAGGGACAGCTAAAAGTTGCTGCCCAGACTTACCGCCAGGACGGTAACGACTATTGGCCCGGAGCTTTGGATGCAAACGGAAAGATCACTACCGGTGCCTGTGCATTGTGGGATAAGATGTGGAAAATAGATCGGGCAACGATCAACTCTTTTATCGAATTGTCCAAGACAGGAGGAGATGTTTCTGCAGCTCAGTTCGACATTATCAGGCAGTGGCCAGGCGCCGGCAACCACAATGCTGTGGGTGCTAGTGGTGTAAAACTGCCGCTTGACGCAGCTCCTTACGGCAATCATACCTATGCTCCGTTTAAAGATCTCAACGGCAATGGTGTTTATGAGCCTGCACTTGGTGAATATCCGGATATAAAGGGCGACGAATATATCTGGTGGGTGTTCAATGATGCGGGTAATGTTAAGCAGCAGTCGGGTACGGCGTCGATGGGTGTGGAAGTGCAGACCAGTGCGTTTTCGTATGCAACCCAGGACTTCCTGAACAATGCTACTTTTTGTAACTATCGTGTTATCAACCGCGGCGCACTTACCATTGACAGTACTTACATAGCTGTGTGGGATGACTGTGACCTCGGTTACTACCTTGATGATTTTATTGGTTGTGATACTACCAGGGGTTTAGGTATTCAGTACAACGGTACCAATGATGATGGCGGAAGCGGTGGCCACCCGGTAAACAGTTACGGACCTAATCCACCCCAGGTGGGACTTGACTATTTTGAAGGCCCTAAGAGGAACATTCACCGCACCGGGCTGCCGGATACGCTACAGCAATTGCGGATGACCAATTTTACTTACTATAATAATGACTTCAGCGTTATCGGTAACCCGGATAACGGCGTGCAGATTTATTTCTACATGACCGGTTCTATTAAAAACGGTCAAAGGTTCAGTGACGACTTCCAGGGACCGGGGCTGCCAACCAAGGGCTATGGGTCTGGCCCGGTATCTAATTTCGTTTTCTGGGGCGATCCTTCAACACAGTCCGAGTGGTCAGAGTGCTCTTGTAACAATAACCCGGGCGACAGACGATTTATATTTTCTTCAGGGCCGTTCCAGTTGATTCCCGGTGCTGTCAATGATATCACATTCGGCTGCGTTTGGGCTCCCGGTGTAGGCGGATGTCCGCAGACGAACTTTAAGACGATCAAGAGCATAGATGATCAGGCACAGGAGTTGTTTGACAATAACTTTAAGACAATTGAAGGCCCTGAGGCTCCAAGAATGGAAGTTAGGGAGTTGGACAGGCGTCTTGTTTTCTACCTTGTTAACGATTATGGTAGTAATAACTACGGTGAGAATTATGGCCGTAATGATGGTGGTTATGCTGATTCGATCCAGTATCATCAGCGCGCTATCAAGGCAGGAGGCAGTACTAATCCAAACGACTCGTTGTATAGGTTCCAGGGTTATCGCGTATTCCAGTTGGTAAATGGTCAGGTGACATCGGCACAGATATTTAACCAGACAACCGGCGAGGTGGACCCCACTATTGCTGCAGAAGTTTTCCAGTGCGACGTTCACGATGGAGTAACACAGATCGTGAATTATGCAAAGAATGCTGCTATTAATGATTCGCTTTCTACAACTTTCCCTGAGATAAAGGTGACAGGGCGGGACAGCGGTATCGTACATAGCTTCGTGCTGAATTATGACCAGTTTGCCACAGGCGCTGACAAGCGCTTTGTGAATTACCATAAC
>CAYNGS010000050.1:0-10745 GCA_964396625.1 uncultured Flavipsychrobacter sp. | reverse complement strand
GCAAACCTGAAGGTCCTATCCTACCCGGTAAACAGGGGTAAGGGGTACGCCATCAGGCAAGGCGTTGCAGTGGCAACCGGGGACGTGATCATGTTCACCGATGTGGATTTTCCATACACAGTCGAGAGCATGCAGACCATTTATGAGGGCCTGAAAAACAATGAGTATGATGTGGCAGTTGGGGTGAAGAATGAAAACTATTATGCGCAGGTGCCCTTCCTAAGGCGCGCGATCTCCCGGTATTTGAGATTCCTGATCAGTATTTTCCTTTCGTTGCCTGTAACGGACACGCAATGCGGGCTGAAAGGCTTCAGGAGTATTGTCAAGCCACTGTTTTTGCAGACAACTATCGACAGGTATCTGTTTGATCTCGAGTTTGTAAGAAACAGTTTTAAGGGCAAAAAATACCGGGTAAAAGCTATTCCGGTAACTTTAAATGAAAATGTTCAATTCCGGAGCATGAATTACCGTATCTTATTTCCGGAAATGATCAACTTCATTAAACTGCTTATGAAATAGTTGATGGGTGATGTAAAACGCAAAATATGGTTTGCTGCAACAGTTGTATTTGCAATATGTCTTACCATATTCACTCTTTCCCATATCGTAACGGAGCCGTGGCATGTGATCCCCGACATTGGCGGCGATGGCGCCAAAAACAACTTTACTTACCTGTACGAAAGCATGTATGGAAAAGGATATTGGTTTGATGGGATGAACTACCCCTACGGCGAACACATAGTCTATACCGACGGTATACCACTGTTATCGGTGCTCTTCGTAAATATAAATAATGTCAGTGCAGAAACCGCGCTCACCGTTTTGTGGCTGCTGTTGGGCGTTAGCTATGTATTGTCTGTTATTTTCCTGTACCTCATACTTATTCATTTTCGCGTCACCTATTGTATCGCTTTGGTTTTTGCGGGTCTGATAACCATATTCACACCGCAGTTGTTTTCCCTTTCCGGACACTATGCGCTTGGCTTCGTCTGTGTTATACCCATGCTATTTTACTGGACCATCAAATATAACGCGCAACCACGCGCCCGGTATAGCTACTACTTTTTTATTCTTGGTGTTGTTATGTCGTTTCTTCACCCATATTACGCTGGCATGATGCTGGTGTGGGTATTGTTTTATGCCGCAGGGTATATACTTATTAAGAGGGACATCGCAAAAAGGAAAGTGAGGCACTTAACTCCGCTGTTTGTAAGTGTCGCGCTGGTTTTGTTCCTCTTTGCTATGACCATGAAGCTGACGGACCCTATTAAAGACAGGCCCGCTACACCATATTATACACTTGAAACATGTACTAGCAAAAAGCAGATCATATCCTCCGCCTATTCCCCATACTGGCAACTGATCATGAAAGCTACGCACTTCTCTAAAGTGAGCGATGGAGGCGAAGGGTATACATATCCGGGCCTGGTGGTCCTGATCTCCGTTTTTGTGTCCTTATTTCTGTATGCCATTGCAAAGTTCAAAAAGACAGGTAGCTCCGGCAATCGCGCGGCGGACGACGCGGCTTTTTCGCCTGTGTGGCTTTTTATGGCGTTAGGGGTGCTCCTTTTCAGTATGGGTGTACCGTTCATATGGATATGGGACATTAACTGGCTGTCGAAGTACGTATCTGTTGTGATGCAGTTCAGGGCGCTCGGCAGGTTTAGCTGGATATTCTATTACATCGTAACCGTTTACAGTGCGGTAACGGTCTATAAATGGTACATACGGCTTGTTTCCGATAAAAGGCCTGGTATTGCGTTCTCGCTTTTGGCGCTGTCCATAATTGTCTGGAGCTACGAGGCCAGTGGATATATAAGATTTTCCAGGGGCCGGGCCGACTACGCATTGTATAATTACGACATGATGTTCTCAAAAAAAGAGCAGAACTGGGAGTCTTTTTTGCACGACCACCATTTTGATAAAAGTGATTTTCAAGCCATTTTGGCGCTGCCGTTCTTCCATGTAGGCACGGAGAAGGTATGGGTTGACGCGGACTGGGTGCTGACGATGGGCACTAAGGCGGCCTTGCAGTTGCGTCTGCCTATAGTCGACGTTATGCTGTCGCGGTCCTCGTGGTCGCAGGCGGAAAAACAGTTGAAAATAGCCGCTGGCCCATACGCGGGTAAACCAATACTGGATGATATACGAAGTAACAAGCCCTTTTTGCTGATGCGGCTCGACTTTGACACACTCGATCCCGATCAAAAGTATCTTTTGCAGGCTTGCGATCCCATTGGCCACTTTTCCCAGTGTTATGTTTACGCCTGCTATCCAGACAGGCTCAGGAAACTTGCTGTAGCGAATGCTGACAGCATCGCCAGGACACTGCACTACATGCACAGTGAAGATACTTGCGTAACCAACGCAGGAGCCTGGTATGTGCAGCACTTTGATTCGTCCTCATCGGGTGAGGCGTTTTTTGGTGCCGGCGCGATGCCTGGTATCGGAGGCGCGGAAGCTTCCATAGGCGCGTTCCCGGTAAAGGTCAGTGGCGATAGCCAGTTGTATGAATTCTCATGTTGGTTTTTGCTCGATGAACGGAATGCAAGGTCTCCTTTTGTAACTTTGCAGATGATCGGTGGTTCAGGTATGCCCGATACCGCCTTCACACGGCAAAGTGTTGATAATAAGGGTATGTGGTTCCGTGACTCAAAATATTTTTACATCCATAAGAATGTTACTGCGGTCAGGTGCAGCCTGATCAATGTGCCGTGTCCCGCATACAAGGCCATGGACGAGGTCATGCTGCGGCCGGCCGATGCGGTGATCGTATCAAGGGCGGCAGATGGCAGCGTGATGGTGAACAACCATTTGTTAAATGAAGCAAAACAAAAGTGATGAACGAACCGGGTAAGCAGCAGGTATACGAATGGTTGTCGGATGTTACTGATCCCGAAGTACCCGTGCTGTCCATCCTTGACCTCGGCATCGTGCGCGACGTAGTTGTGTCCCAAAGGGGAACGGACGCTGCGGTAAAGGTTGTTATAACGCCCACTTACAGCGGTTGCCCGGCGATGGATGTCATTGCCATTGGGATAAAGATGGCGCTCATAAGCCGGGGAATACGTTATGTTGATATTGAGCCGCAGCTAAGCCCTGCATGGACAACCGATTGGATGACTGAAGAAGGTAAGCTGAAGTTGAAGGCCTACGGCATTGCGCCGCCAAATCGCAAAGCATTTAAGGCTTTGGGTTTGTTCGAGGAGGAAAAAGTAAGCTGTCCGCGCTGCAATAGTGATGATACCGAACTGGTGAGCCAATTTGGGCCGACCTCGTGCAAAGCGTTGTACAGGTGCCGGTCGTGCAAGGAACCATTTGAACATTTTAAGTGTCACTGAACATATGAAATACGAGAACAGATTTCAGCCGTTAGCCCCGATAAACGTGTATTACGGCAGGATTATGCGCAATGTGGGTATAGCATCCATGGTGCTGTTGGTGTCCTTGCTGATAGGTGTTCTCGGCTACCACTATATCGGTGAAATCATCTGGATAGATGCGGTGCACAATGCCTCTATGATCCTCAGCGGCATGGGGCCGGTAGCCGACGTGAAGACGTTTGGTGGCAAAATATTCTCATCTGCATACGCGATATTCTGCGGAGTTGTATTCATCACTAACATCGGCTTCATTCTTGCTCCTGCTGTACACCGCTTATTCCACAGATTGCACATCGAGGACAAGGAAACTAACAGATAGGTGGCAAATCTGCATCAGGCTTTTTCCTTCAGAAAAAGCAAGTGCCCATAATGCTTTGCGAGGCGAGAAGTGCGGCTTGCCCATGCACTGAGCCCATTGCGATGTGGCTGCCTGGCGAAGCCTTCCTTGCACAGGTAGCGGTCCTGATCAGTGTAGGCACCGAGATAGAGATCGTACCGGTAGCCGCTCAGTTGGAACACTGGCAGACCGTCGGCTTTGTATACCGGGAAGAGGCGGTCTCACCGCATTGGTGCGGAGGCAAAAAAAAAGCGCCATCGTCAAAGACGGCGCTCACTAATTTATAAAAAATACTGCAGTTGGTTCTATCGTACCACCGTGATCTTATCCGTCCAGCGGCCTGCAGGTGTAATGGCCTTAAGATAGTAGATACCGCCGGGGACATCCAGCTTTATATCTTGCGGTGTATTGGTGAACCCACCCACCTGCGTGATCTTCTGTCCCAATATGTTAGTGACTACGAATGTCACATTTTCCCACGTGCGACAAAGGAGGTTCACTGTGAAGATGCCGTTGGTTGGGTTTGGCGCTATGCTCAGCGAAGTGGCTTGTAACGTATAACCATGTACGAGGTTGTTGCAGATACTCTCGGCGTCAACGGTAATTAAGACGCCGGTGGACGCTGTGCCACACGCATTGCTAACGGTATAGCTTATTGCGGTGACGCCTGAAGATACGCCAGTTACCTTGCCGGAAGCATCTACTGTAGCGATGCCCGTGCTGCTACTGGTCCATGTGCCACCGGTGCACCCGGTAACGTTCAGCAAGCCGGTGTCGCCTGGGCATACGTGTGTGACGCCGGTTATAATACCCGCTGTGGGAATAGGGCATATGCTCACCTGTCCCTGGCCGCAATTATATGCCTGTGTATGTATCACGCCGGTAGCACCGGTAACCGTGTAGGACGAGCCCCCGCCGCCGCCCATCCAGCAGCCGCCACCGCCGCCATAATATCCGCCGCCGCCACCGCCTGAAAGGCCTTGCAGGCCATTCCCGCCCACGCCCGCAGCCCCACTGGTGCCTGCTGTATAGCCACCGTACGTACCGCCGGCGCCGCCGGCTATTTGTGTGCCACCACCGGCCGGAGTAGTGCCGCTGCCGCAGTGCGGCTCAGCTGAGCCGCCGGTAAGGCCACCACCCGCGCCGCCGTGGAAGTAACCTGAAGGCGGATTGCAGGCGCCATCGTAACCCTCTCCCCCGCCTCCGCCGGCTACTACCAATGGTACTCCGCCGACGGAAATATCTGACTTTCCACCGCCACCACCGCCGGCGTATCCAACGTAGTTCTTAGCAAAACCGCCGCCGTTATATCCTCCTTTGGACGTATCTGTTGCATTGCCGGAGCGGCCGGTATCTCCTACATTGATGCTAAGCACCTGTCCCGGTGTTACTGTTATAGTGGCCTGTACACGTCCGCCGCAGGTCTGAAACGTACTATCGATAGGGGCAACAAAGGGGCCAACACTGCCGCCCGCGGCACCTCGTACGTCTACCGTAATGCTGGACACGCACGCAGGTACCGTATAGCTTTGTACAGCGCCGGTGTAATTGAATGTGACAGGCGTAAGCTGCGCCCTGGCAGCATATGACACAAGTGTGAAAAAAGTAATGAGCAGGTAGTTGTAGTTGTTTTTCATATTGAGATCTTTAGTTGATAGTGAAATTACGACATATTATTTTCGCAAGTGACCATTTTCATTTTTCGTATGCAAATCATATATTATGGATGAACGAGAGGCGTAATGTGAAATACTTTGTCCTTTTTGCTTTTGAAATTCTCCTTCCCATCCCTTACCTTTGCGCAAAATTTAACAGACTTATTTATTTATATAACTGATACTTATGCCAAACGTTGGTAAAATCAAACAAATTATCGGGCCGGTAGTGGACGTTTATTTTGGTGGCGGAAGCTCGTTGCCGGAGATTTTTAACGCCCTTGAGCTGACCCGTGAAAACGGAGACAAATTAGTACTCGAAGTGCAGCAGCACCTTGGCGAAGACAGCGTTCGCGCGGTGGCCATGGATGGTACTGAAGGCCTGGTGCGCGGCACTGAAGTAAGAGATACCGGCAAGGCAATAGCCATGCCGATAGGCGAGCAGATTAACGGCCGCCTTTTCAATGTTACCGGTGACGCTATTGACGGGCTTAAAGCGCCTGATAAAACTAATGGCCGCCCAATACACAATAAACCACCAAAGTTTGAAAACCTGAGCACATCATCTGAAATACTGTATACCGGTATCAAGGTTATCGACCTGATCGAGCCTTATGCAAAGGGCGGCAAGATCGGTTTGTTTGGCGGTGCGGGTGTAGGTAAGACCGTACTGATACAGGAGCTTATTAATAACATCGCCAAGGCCTATGCCGGTCTATCGGTATTTGCAGGGGTGGGAGAGCGTACGCGTGAGGGTAATGACCTGATGCGCGAAATGATCGAAGCCGGCATCGTGAAATACGGTGACAAGTTCAAGCATAGCATGGAAGAAGGCGGCTGGGACCTGAGCGCGGTGGATATGAACGAACTCAAGGAGAGTAAAGCAACCTTCGTATTCGGACAGATGAACGAACCACCCGGCGCGCGTGCCCGTGTGGCTCTTTCCGGTCTCACTGTGGCCGAATACTTCCGCGATGGTGACGGCAGCGGCAAAGGAAAAGACATCCTGTTCTTCGTAGATAACATCTTCCGTTTCACTCAGGCGGGTTCTGAGGTGTCGGCCCTTCTGGGACGTATGCCATCGGCGGTGGGGTATCAGCCAACGCTGGCCACTGAGATGGGTCTGATGCAGGAACGTATCACATCTACCAAGAATGGTTCTATCACTTCGGTGCAGGCGGTATATGTGCCTGCGGATGACCTTACCGATCCGGCGCCGGCAACAACATTTGCCCACCTTGATGCGACCACGGTACTTGACCGTAAGATCGCGGATCTCGGTATCTATCCTGCGGTGAACCCGCTGGAGTCTACTTCGCGTATACTTACCCCAATCATTGTTGGTGAAACGCACTACAACTGTGCAAACCGTGTGAAGCTGATATTGCAGCGCTACAAGGAACTGCAGGACATTATCGCGATCCTTGGCATGGACGAGCTGAGCGAGGATGATAAGTTGACGGTGGCACGCGCCCGCAGGGTGCAGCGCTTCCTGTCGCAACCATTCCACGTGGCCGAGGCCTTTACAGGTCTTAAGGGTGTGCTGGTGCCGATAGAAGAAACCATCCGCGGATTTAACATGATCATGGACGGTGAAGTGGACGAGTACCCTGAAGCAGCCTTTAACCTGGTGGGCAGCATAGATGATGCTATAGCCAAGGGTAAGAAGCTGATGGAGCAAGCGAAAAATTAATTAGCTGATGTGATAATTAGCTGATTAGCTGATCGCCCATGAATTATATAGAATCTGTTTAAACCCTGGTTGCGCACATTAGCTAATCAGCTAATCAGCGAATCAGCTAATTAAAAACAACATGCAACTAGATATATTAACACCGGAGCACAAGGTATACAGCGGCAAGGTATATGGTATCATATTACCGGGTACGGAAGGCTCTTTTGAGATACTTGAGAACCACGCTCCTGTTATTGCCTCACTCGGCAAGGGCAAGATGAAGGTGCTGAAAGACAAGACCAGCTCCGAGACTTACGAAATATCGGGCGGCTTTGTGGAAATGCTCAATAATAAGGCGAGTGTACTCATTGAAGACGCAAAGGTTTTGGATTAATTTCTTTTTACTGAATGATATTGGTGCCGGGTTTTGCCCGGCATTTTTTTGTGCGTAAACGCCAAACCCCTAAAGGGGCTTTCCCAGGCCGCGTAAATTGTGTCGTTTGCTCTCATTGGTTTCCTTTGATTGATATCCCATTTCGTGAAAAAAATAGTTTTAGTGAAATGTGATGATGAGGTGATGAAGATGCGCTACTGTAGACCATATTAAGATTTGGTTCAACATCTCACATTATCACATCGTTATCACAAACCCCAAAGCCAAACCCGGGCTTTCTCTTGTTGCGTAAAATCCCAAACCCCTAATGGGGCTTTCCCATGCCGCGTAAATTGTATCGTTTGCTCTCATTGGTTTCAGTTGATTGATATCCCATTTTTCTGAAAAAAATAGTTTTGGTGACACGTGATGATGAGGTGGTGAAGATGCGCTACTGTAGCCCATATTAAGATCAGTTTCAACATCTCACATCATCACATTCTTATCGCAAACCCCAAAATCCCTAAAGGCTTTGGCCTGGTGCGCGGTAAATTGCCTGATCGATGAGGGTAGAGATTCTTCATGCCCGGTTTTGCCCCGTTTCTATGGGTCGTAAATATGCGAATAGTAGAGCAAAGACCATGCCGGAAAGTGGCGTACTTACCAACAAATTAATGCCTGAGCAGTGCGGAAAACGGCCCGGAAGGCCGGCCGCGGCGTTTTAAAAAATGTGGAAAAATATTTCGCAGAAAATAATCATCCAAAATAAGGTTATACAACAGGGGCAGTGAAAATTCCCTCAACAGAACGATCTATTTTTTTGTGGAATCATGTGGCAGCCGCAGGCTCATCGCTCTGCTTGTAGGCATCAGAAAGATAGCGGTCTTTCAGGTGGTCATAAAGTGAGTGTTTATCCACGAGGTTTGCAAACAGGCTTGCGATCATGCCGGCAAGCATAAGATAGAAAACCACGCTGTGCCTGTCGGTCATTTCGAGAACGAGTATTGAGGATGTAAATGGCGATCTTGTGACGCCTGTAAGGAAGGCCACCATGCCCGACAGGACGAGAATATTTGCGTTGGAGCCTGAGAAACTGAACAATTCGGCAATGAGTGCGCCTATGGTGGCGCCGGCGCTAAGTGAGGGTGCAAAAATGCCGCCGGCTGCGCCGCTGGTAAACGACGCGATGGAGCCGAGTATCCTGAATAAAGGCAATGAGAAGCCAACGTGCTTGTCGGCAGTGAAAAGCAGGCGGGACATCTGCGCCTTGCCTGAACCAAGGATGCCGAAGCTGAAAAAATAGGCGATGGCAGCGATCAATAATGCGCAGCCGACGACATACAGTAATTGAAACCCGGTCTTTTGAAGCGAATTTTTCCACCGCAACACCTTCAATATGATCACACTCATTATGCTGCCGAGAAAACCGGCCGTACATGCCACGATCAATACAACAAAGACGACATACCCCGATACGTCAGTAATTTCGGGATATCCGAGGTATAAGTATGGCCCCAGAAAACCCTGGGCTGTGAGGCCGGCAATTATGACAGCGGTGAACAGGGCGGTCTTGAAAAAACTTATGTGCGTTTTTGCCAACTCCTCGACGGCAAAGACTATGCCCCCTAATGGTGTATTGAATGCAGCTGCCAGGCCGGCGGCTGCGCCAGTCATGATCATGTTTTTCTTAGAGATCTTTGGCCATGATGCGGGGAGCCATTGATTCACCGTTCGGAATATGCTGCCTGCTATCTGCACGGTGGGACCTTCGCGCCCGATGATACCGCCGCCGAATATCATTAACAATGTGGAGATGATCTTTACCATTATCACCTTCACGCTAAGCAGCCTGTCGACAAGGTGGTTGTACTTTGGATTTGCAAGTTCGATAGCGGCCATAACCTGGGGGATGCCGCTGCCCGCGGCATTTCTGTCAAACTTCCTAACGACCAGCCAGGCCAAAACAAAGCAAACAGGGGTGAGCAGGAACAGCATGAGCCGATGACTATTGAATATATTTTGCGAAGCCGATTCGGCCAGGCTAAACAGCCGGGTGTATGCAACGGCCATCAAGCCCGTCAATATCGAGGCTATCCAAAACGGCAGCGCCTGCAACACATTCTGACGAACGCGTGGTGAATAAATTTTATCAACTATTTGCCGCAGCCAGTTAGCCGGTCCATTTTCCATCATTGTTTACTTTCTTTTGTACTAACTGAAGCCGCAAAATTACGGGGTTTAAAGCTTAGTGTTACGCATAAGTCAGTTACTGCCGTAATGCCCGAAGAAACCACAAATGGGTCGTGGTTTCTCCGGGCAAGGCAGAAGCAGACTAATTCGTTGGTTTTTCAAGCAATTTGAAGAATTGATCGAGTTGCGGCAGTATCACAATTCTTGTTCTCCTGTTCTCAGCCCTGCCGGTCTTTGTGCTGTTTGAGGTGGCCGGTACATATTCTCCCCGTCCGGCGGCGGTCATCCGGGCTGGCGGGATGCCATACTGATCCTGAAGAATGCGAACGACAGCGGTAGCACGCTTAACGCTCAGGTCCCAGTTATCGAGAAGTACTCCCTCTTTGTAAGGTACATCGTCGGTATGCCCCTCCACCAGGAATTCTATCTGCGGCTGCGCTTTCAGCACTTTAGCTACTTTCCCAAGTACTACTTTGGCCGGTTGGGTAACATTGTACTTGCCGCTATTGAACAGGAGTTTATCTGAAATGTCGACATAGACCACGCCCTTGTCTACTTTGATATTGATGTCCTTGTCGTTTAGATTGCCAACAGCGCTCTTGAGATTAATGACGAGCGCCATGTTCAGAGAGTCTTTTCGATTGATAGCAGACTGAAGTTCTTTGATATAGGCATCTTTAACGCCGATATTGTCGAGCGACTTCTTGATGCTTTCGGCCTGGGTGCCCGAAATGATGGACAGGTCTTTCATCTGTCCCAATATCTCTGAATTATTGGATTTGTAGTTTGTCGCAAGATTTTTGAGCGACTCAATTGTTGCGTCGTTGGCCGCCTGCTTCTCACGACATTTTGCATAATCTTTTTGCAGTGATCTGTAGATACTGTCTAACTGCGCGTAGTTTTTCTCGCAGGATTTCAGTTTCTTAGTGGATACACATGAAATGATGAGCATTGAGGACAGCCCGACAAAAATGATCTGGATGAGTTTCATAAAAAATTTTAGTTGATGATTAAAAAATGAAAAAATTGATTGTTAATAAACTTGTTTGGGCGCTATTTGGCAGCAGGACAATTGCCGGTCAGTTTAGTGTGAGTTCGCCCCTGCCGATTCTGAAGCCACTGTTATATATGG
>CAYNGS010000049.1:0-10784 GCA_964396625.1 uncultured Flavipsychrobacter sp. | reverse complement strand
CATACCATTAATAGAATGTCTTTTATTGCTCTCAATAAAATCATCCGGGTTGGGATTTGTAAAACCCGGGCAATATTTATCTAAGCTCTTTTGGTTTAACTCACTGCCGTTTTCATCCCATATGAAAAACAAAGTCACAAATTCGCGATCGACATCAATTGGCTTCGCATTTTCATCGGCCAACCTTTTCTAAGTTATTACGATTCGCCTAAAAGCCCGGCATACATATCGGACTCATCCATATTGAAAAATGAGAGTGGTTTGACGTAACTGGCCGCGTTGTGACACCCGGATATTGCGCACTTATTCATGATTATAGCCGATACCACCGGAGGATAATCCCCGTCTGCCGACATAGTGGCATGGGACGCGTGTTTGCATGACCCAATCAGGACTAAAAGACTCAAGCCGACAACAAGAAAACAACATAAAAATTTCGTCATTAATCTTCAGGAATGAGGGATAAAAGTAGTTAGGAAATGGTTCTCCCCGACTATCGTACAAATTGATTATTTTTGGTTCTATGAGGGTTGCCTTACCCATGTTCCTGGTCTTAGCAGCGCTGACTTTTATAACCGAAGGTTGTAAGAGGTCGGATAGCGCTACCGTTACAGGGGGCGGCCCCGGAGGAAATGCAGTGCTGCCTGTGATCCCGGAGCATCATGGTGGTTTTGTGCTTGACTGCACCGTTTATATAAAATATGGCACAACGATAGCTCCGCCTGACGGCGTTTATGATGATTCGATCCAGTGCAGCACTACCAGCAGCCCCGACCATACAACGCCAATGGCAGTATTTCGCAACCTGAAGGCGGGACAGTACTATTTATACGGCACCGGGTTGCATCCTGGTTACAATCCGCCAAATGTAAAGGGCGGCTTGCCTTACATTATTCATCAGGAAATACCGCAACAAAATTTTTACTTGCACGTATATAGCTACCAGCCCTAAAATACAGTGGTTAAGCATTCACCCGAAATTGACTAATTTTGGTAAATGAAATCGGAAGTTCCTGTATTCCTCATTTTTTTTGCTTTACTCGCGTTTCTCGATAGCTGTAAGCAACCTCACAGTAATTTAACAGGTGGGGGCAAGGGTGGAAACGGAACAATTTCCGTTTCACCGGAACATGGCGGCATTTTTATTGATAGTTGCACTGTATACATCAAGTACGCGACGTTGAATGCGCCGCCTACCGACAGCATGTATGATGATTCAGTCTCGGCACCGCTGCATTACGTAAACGACACCGTACCGGTGGCGGTTTTTCACAACCTTAAAGCGGGCATCTATTATATTTATGCCACAGGCATCCATGTTGGCTATAGTCCCCCTTATGTCAAGGGTGGGGTTCCCTTCACCCTGGTTAAACAAGATTCGGAGAATGTGGTTGTGCCGGTTTATCCTTACAATAAATAAGCGTTCGGGCGCCCCTTTGCCACAATGTGACATGCCAAAAGCTTTCGTGTCTAAAGAATCACCTCACTTCCACCAGATCGTCATATCCCCTTATTGTCGAAATATCGTCGGCGGCAACCGAAATGACCGGCGTCTGCGCTGAGAATCTATATTTTCGGAGATTCATGAATCCATTAATTTCCAGCACGCCGCTGCCTGTGTATTTAAACTGAACAGCGGCACCGACCTGTTGCGGCTGGTCTACCAGCTGCTCCGGCTCATGATTCATTTCGTTTCTTTGCGGCCGGCGCACATTCAGCGCCTGCCTTCTTTGACCACAGCAACTCATAGGAGTTAAATTAACTTTGTGAAGAATCATTTTCTTTAAAAAAAAACTTTTGCAGTAAAATAGCCGCACCTGAGCAGGAAAGCCAATAAAGTACTTTCTCTGCCCAGGTGATGCCAAAATACAGACCGGGAAGCAACGCCACCCATATGGAAAGGCAATAAAAACAATCCATTAAAGACCCCCAGAAACTATTTCCGGCAAGTTTCCTCATCTTAAAAATAAGATCAAACGGACCGTCTTCTGCCTGTATCAGATGGGTGACCCGCCACACTGCCAATGAACTGATAATAAAGTTTAACAACGTCATTAGCTGATCCTTTCAACTGCAACTGTTGCACTTGTCTCGTACGTAGAAGAATAACCCGTATTATAACCATTGGTTACACGTTTTACTGCGGTAAGACCCACTGTGAGCATAGTGAAATACTGCGCCGGTGCAAGCCATTTAGCCGTAGGCACGGGAGCCGGCGAGTAAGTTATTTCATGCGCATTCAGATCGCCAAACTTCCCAACTTCCGCAGTACCTGTGTATCCGGTGCAGGCAAAAGCTGAGTAAGTATCCCCCGCGCACAAATTCTGCCCATCCGAGATTCCCGGAAGGCTTTCTGTGATAGGGAATGCAGCGCCACAATTTGAGAGGCTAAGGTGGTAGTTGTCAAGGAAACCCCACTGGTCGTTTGCTTTGAACTTAATGTTCAACGGTGTATTGAGCGCAGCGTCTGTCATACGATAGAGATTGCAATCTGATTTAATAATATTTACACCATCCGCATCGAACCAAACATTATCGAGAGAGAACCCAAGCGAGTTGTTGTCTATGTATAGTGCTATAAGATCCCTTGCATCAGCAATCGGCTGGCCGTTGCCGTCAAACCCCTCCACCTTAAAATAGACAGTGCCGGGTGTTGCGCCCTGGTACAACCCTGAATTCAGCTGCATATACCTGTTGAGATGCGAGGCCTCCCACGGAATACCGTCGTGAAACGCCTGTGCTTGGATGTTGATATATGCGGGAACCGAAGTTGCTGGACCGCCGTTTACATGCAGCATAGTGGGAATGGCGCCAATCAGTTCACCATTGTAACCTGGCAAAGCAATTTTTGTAAAGAGCGGGTACAGGTAAGACTCCTGCACGTAGTGCCAGTTAACACCATCATTTGTGTACTGAATGGTGAAATACCTGATGATGGGATCACTTTCCTTGCGCTGCGTATTGTACATACACCCCCACAGGTCTATCTCTCCTCCCCAGCATGCACAGTCTACCGAAAAATGAGCTGATGTGTTGTGAACAGAGATACGGCCGTCAGAATGAAGGTGATTATTGTAACCAAAGCGATTGAGATGCGTTGCGCCAAGGCTCAACGTCTTGTTTTGGGTACCACCAACGAATACATTACCAAGAGACCCGATCAGGTTGCCATTGAAGCACGATGAGCTGAGTGTTGGCAACTCGGACGATGGCAGGCATATGTCCAGTCGGTACATGTTGGGCACATTGTAGTACGGCGCGCTCACGTAGCTGCTGCCTGGAATGCTCACCACCAGGTCGGGACGGTACTGAACAAATGGGTTCTCACCTGGTGCCACATCATCTGTTAACTCGTTTATGATGTCAGTCAGCGTCTGCTGAAAACGGAAAATATAGTTCCCGTTCATATCGGCTACGATGCCGCCCAGTGTTGAAAAGGTGCCGCTGCCGGTGTAAGGGCCGCCGGCCAATTCAGAAGCAGATCGGTCATATTGCTGAAACAGCAGAGATGTGAATGGCGCTGCCTGAGTGGTGCAGTTCCAGAAAAAATTATCTTTCAGCCTGGCGATAGCAATGTTGTCGTACGAATAAGGAGACGCAAACGTTGTTGAGTCAACCGTCACCGATTTCTGAAATTTGAATTGGGGTGCTGGTTCGGCTGCATTTTTTGTTGCTTTTCTTTCTTCCAAGGCGGGCACACTATTGTAGATGTTCGCTACACGTGAAGGCGTTTGCTTCATATCGCGCAAGTTGATCATCATTGCCACGAACGGGGCGGGATCGGGCGGATTTGGATTAACTATGACGGAGGGTATTCTTTCCGGGTACAACTTTGAAATGACATTGTTCAAAATTGGGTTCTGCAACGCAACCTTGAGCGCAGCAGCCGATTCAATTACCATCCACTCCGGAAAGCATGGATTGTACAGGCAGTTACCTGAATAACCTTTGACATTTCCGTACACAATATAATCAGTGGCCGATGCTGTTGCAGAACAAGTAAGAATAAGATCATTAAAATCCGCATCGCCGCCTGCATCGTTCGACACGATATCGAAACTGTAGACTCCTCCAGCTAATTTAGGAAATTTGATCTGTGTGTCAGAAGCCTGAAATCCCGTTCCTGGATTATTTTGGATATTTATCGTCCACGAGTTTCCGGTTACATGAACAACCGGGGTTGATACAACACCATCATAGGTGCCGTTTCCTGTACCGGCGCCAGAGATAATAAATCGCTGAGGGAATGCAGCACTTTTAGATTTTACCTGGACACTCCAGTTTCCTTGCATTGAAATATACATGACTATTGTTTTTTTGAGCCTACTCTATTCCCTTTTCGGCGAACGGGTGCTTACTCTGTTTCTTGGATTTTCAGCAAACTCCTTTTATAAACATACTTTTCCGGAAAGTATTTGTGATTTTGAGCGACTGGTCTCCGGGCTCTGTCTCACAATGCAAAGTTCAGCCGAGTAGAAAGCCTGCACAAGGTGCATTCGACTGTATTTTATGCTGTTTTTAAACGGTAACATCTACGGTCGTTTAATCATGGACGATGTACCGTTTTTTAACGGTAAGCAACTCCATAAAAGACGGTATTTTATTTCTCAAGAAATGAGCGAAAATGCAGTAACAGACTCTATTTGATGTAATTAAGTGCGCTTGCTACTACTTACTATATTGGGTAAACATTATGCAAAGTTCAGCGGAATAAATACTTTCGTCAGACATTATTTCACTTGTAAAAAAATAAACAAAATGAGAATCTCAGCTTCTATTGCAAAAAAATTGGTAAACAACTATACGCAAAATCATTGGGCGATCATAAACAGCAGCCCCAACTTTACAAATATCCAGGATTCGCGCAGTGTTTGGTTTGACATTGGTTACCTGCAAAAATTTATCAGCCAGCTTCCTCCGGAAACCGATGGGATACGCATCTATTTCGGAGAATACTCCGACGATGTGATACACGAAATACTCCAGGACCAGAATTTGGCACAGGCAATACCCAACATTTCACAGTATAGTGGTTTGCACACCTTGGTTATGATCCCGACTATGCCCGACGCCGATGGCGTCAGCTACGATTTCAACATGACCGATGAGGATTACAATCCCGATTTCAGCAATCCACATGCACTTATTGCGGAGAACCACGGCACGCTGCAGCCGCCTCCGTTTACAAGCAATGCAGCAAGTGCAGCTTTAGAGGCCATTACAGGGCAGGAGTTCCTTGCATATTGTGACCAAAATCCGTAAATGAAACCATTTGGCAACTTCTGTAATTATTCTTCGTGTTTTTGAGTTTGTAGCCTGCGTTACGGGGTTTATCCATTGGGGAAAAATAAGAGCATCAATATTCAAATGGTTTCCGTTCTATCTGTCGTTTATTGTCCTATCCGAATTCATCGGCCAGTTACTAAGCGACCCGGCGATGAAACGGACGAACATTGCATTTTTCAACTATTTTGAAATTCCTATTGAGTTTTTATTTTTCTTCTGGCTTTTTTTTAAAACGGGCAAACATTATACCTATAAGAGCCTGCCCATATTCTGTGCCGGCACATACCTCGTGTGCTGGCTTATCGACAGTCTCTATCTCAGCAAGCTTCAATTCTCCTTCTATTCGTTCTCATACACCATTGGCAATTTACTACTGCTGGTATTGATACTCAGGTATTTCATTTTGCTGGTAACCAGCAATAGTATTCTCGGTTTCGCGAATGATATGATGTTCTGGATCTGCACAGGGTTGCTTTTGTACTACCTGGGCACCTTCCCATTTTACGGACTGCGTAATACACTAGGCACCAACTACCCCCAGTTATATTCCACGTATTCCTATATAATGTACGCTTTGAATTCTTTGATGTACCTTATGTTTACTTTCAGTTTTATATGGGGCAGGCCGAGTTTAAAATCTTTATAGTCTTAGCAACACTTATACTGCTGGTTTTCATTGGTGGTATCGTTGTTTTCATAGTGCAGTATCACCGGCGTAAGTTGCTACACGAAAAAGAAATGGCCATTCTCAACGAACAGCATATACAAGACCTGCTCAACACAAAGCTGGAAATACAACTGCAGACGATGGAAGATATTGGGCGCGAAATACACGACAATATCGGCCAGCATCTTACGCTCGCGAGCATTTATGCCAATCAGATAGCGTTTGAAGAGACGTATCCCAACATTAGTCAGCAAGTCACCACCATCAGCTCGATATTAAACGAGTCGCTTGCAGAATTACGCAAGCTTTCAAAAAACCTGACAAATACGTCGGCCGAATATACCGAGCTTAAAGACCTGATCGACAACGAATGTAAACGGGTGAATGCCCTGAATATCTGCAAAGTAAAATACAACTATACAGATACTAACTTCAAGATGTCGGCCACCATAAAGAACTTCATCCTTCGTATCATTCAGGAATTTTTGCAAAACAGCCTGAAACACGCAAATTGCAAAAACATCTCACTCGATTTTCAGTACAGCACCGCAGGGCTCTCAGTAGATGCCCATGACGATGGAAAGGGTTTTAGCATGGATATATATGGAGAGAACCCTGCAAAAGGCATCGGGCTGCCCAATATGAAAAAACGCGCTGACCTGATCGGTGCCGAATTTTCTTTCAACAGTATTCTTAATGAAGGCACTTCCTTACATTTGTTCATTCCTGCAAAACAGCTATCGACATCCTGATTATGAAACACTCCATAGTAATTGTTGACGACCATATACTCATTGCCAAAGCTATTTCGGGTGTAATAGAGAAATTTGATAACTATGCCGTGCTCTACGAGGTAGAGCATGGAAAGGCCCTGATAGAGAAATTCAAAGTCCACAAAAACATTCCCGACATTGTGTTGCTCGACATAAGTATGCCGGTCATGGACGGATTCGAAACGGCAAAATGGATCAAGAAAAATTATCCTGATGTTCTTATCCTGGCTTTATCAATGCAGAATGATGACCTGTCTCTTATCAAAATGATAAAGGCAGGCGCCAAGGGTTACCTGCTTAAGAATATTCATCCTGTAGAGCTCAACAAGGCTCTGGATGAGTTGGTGCACCGGGGACATTATTATCCGGAATGGGCCGCCAGTAAAATATTCTCCAGTATTTCTGAGGAAAAGAACAATAAGCAGGCCGGCATTACATTTAACGACCGGGAGCTGGAATTTCTAAAATACTGCTGTTCTGAAATGACTTATAAAGAAATTGCAGACAAAATGAATTGCGCTACACGGACCGTGGAAGGATACAGGGATGCCTTGTTTACCAAACTGGGCTTAAAGACAAGGGTAGGTCTTGCAATCTACGCGCTCAAAACAGGCAAGGGGGAAGTGTATTGACCTTTGCCGTTCTAGCTGAACAGGAAGGCAATATCATCCTTGGTGAGCCGCTTCATCATAGCGGTATCATCATACACGAGGTCATTAGCAAGAGCACGCTTATGCTCCTGCAACTGCAGCATTTTCTCCTCTAGTGTATCTTTGCAAATCAGGCGGTAAGCAAATATATTCTTCGTTTGTCCGATACGGTGCGTACGGTCAATTGCCTGCTGCTCAACGGCCGGATTCCACCAAGGGTCCACGATATACACATAGTCTGCCGCGGTAAGGTTCAAACCTATGCCCCCCGCCTTAAGTGAGATCAGGAATACCCGGCATTCGTGATTGTTCTGAAATTCCTGTATCGCAGCCTCACGTTCACGCGATGTGCTGCTGCCATCGAAATAAACATAGCTGATGTTTTCTTCGTCCAGTTTCTTTTTTATCAATGCCAGCATTCCGAGGAACTGTGAGAAGACAAGCACTTTGTGATCACCAACATTCTCTGTTATTTCCCGGCTTAACTCATCAAGTTTGATCGAATAGTTGTGAAACCGTTCTTCCTCATTCATTATTGCGGGGGAGTCGCATATCTGGCGCAGTTTCGTCAGCCCCTGCAGTATATGCATTTGTGAGCGCTCTATCCCCTGTTCTTCGATCATGCCCAATATCTGCGACCGGTATATGTTGCGGTATGAGTCATATATTTTGCGTTGTTCCGGCCCCATTTCGCAATACAGGATGGTCTCTGTTTTTTCCGGAAGGTCCTTTGCCACCTGCTCCTTGGTGCGGCGCAGCAGGAATGGGTGCGTGAGCTTGCGCAGCTGTTGCTTCACCTCGTCTTCTCTGAATTTGTCGATAGGTGTTGCAAACTCACTCATAAAGAACTCCCTGCTGCCGAGCATACCCGGATTAAGAAAGTTCATCTGGGCATAAAGATCGAAAGTATTATTCTGCACAGGTGTACCGCTGAGCGCCAATCTGTTTTTACTCTTCAACAAAAGGGAGGCCCGGGCAACCTGTGATTGTGGATTTTTAATAGATTGAGACTCATCCAGTACTACATAGTCAAAGTCGATCTCTTTGAAAGTCTTGATATCGCTACGCATGGTGCCATAAGTCGTAATGATGATGTCAAAACCCAGGTAAGCACCCGGATCAATATGTCGCTTGGGACCGTGATGAATGATATGAGTAAGCCCCGGCGTGAACTTTTTGATCTCATTTTCCCAGTTATACATCAGGGTCGTCGGACAGACGACCATGAATTTTGAACCCGGGTTAATGTTTTTGTAGTGCTGAAAAAAAGTGAGTGTCTGAACAGTCTTTCCCAACCCCATGTCATCTGCCAGTATCCCTCCCCAGCCCGCCTCATTGAGAAACAGCAGCCACTGAAACCCGGCCAACTGGTACGGACGAAGCGTAGCCTTCAAATGCTCCGGCGGCTCAATAGCGCTATAGTCGTTACTTAAAATATTTTCCAGCTTCTCTTTTTTTACCTCCAGGTCCTGTTGCAAGGTATCCTGGTCGATCTCATTCAACAACTCGTCCAATACGCTGTAATGAAATTTTTTCAGTCTTAGCTTGCTGCCTTTTGTTTCTCCCATTTTTAGAAGGAGACTATATTTTTTTAGCCAGTCCTCGGGCAACAATCCGATAGATCCGTCACCCAGTTTTACGAAATTCTGCTTTTGGGCAAGGGCCTTTTTAACTTCTATGATGGAAACTAATTGTTCGCCAAACTTCAGTTCCACCGATGCATCGAACCAATCTATCCCGCTACTCACCTGCACCTGGGTCTGGGGCTTGTGCACGTTCACGCGAAGGTTTTTTAAACCATCGAAACCGAGCATGTCCACATGCCACTCCCGCATCAGCTCGGTAAATGTGTAGAACCAGTTGTTCGCAAGCACCGCTGTTGCAGGCAGATAATAAAACTGATCTTTTTTATTCAACTGAATGTCCGTGTGCAGGGTCTGGAGGATATCCAGAAAGTCCTGCTCAGTCGCCTCATTGCGCTGCATGATCTTCACAATGCCATCGTGGGGCATAATAACATCTCCAAAATAACCCGGCCGTATCTCCACACCGTTATACACAAATGCAGGCTGTAGAATAAGGACCTGGTCGCGCTCACTTAGATAAAGACGGTATTGCGGTTTTGCCTGGTGCACATGCTCCGTCAGTTCTTCTGAAAAATGAACATGGATCTTATTACTCCAATCCATTAGTTTTTTCTGCAAAAAATCAGACCAGTTATCAGCCGCCACGGTGATCATTCCATTCGGCTGAAATTTTTCAGCCAGCTGCAATTCATAGATACTTCCTATGCTGTGTATTTGCTCTTCATACTGCATCAGCGCAGCATTCAACATCGTCACCTGGTCGTGTGCTACGGCATTATTGTTTATTATCCATTCCAGCGTCACTGTATATTCGTCGCCTTGTTTCCTCACAATGAGTTGCGGGTGCACGGTTTTTTCGGAAAACTCTATCTGCCTGATCCCGGAAGTGGATAGCAACTTGCCTTGTTTCTTAATATAGACAAATGGATATGCGGAATACCGGTCTAACAATTTGTGATATTTTGGCAGCAGGTATTCCCAGGCTTGTTCCTGTATCTCCTCGGCCGGCACATCGTTCAGAATCGTATCATAGTCGTGCAGAAAATCACCAAACGGAAGATTTTTCTTCAAAAATTTCAACAATTCCTCTTGCAGGAATTTTCTTACCACTGGCAGCATCTCCCGCTCTTCCTGTCGGTATCGCGTCGGGTTTATATATTGACCCAGTTCCAGCTTTTCCAGGCCCCCGGTTATTTTTCGTTCATCTTCGTCCACATTCCCGGCTACCAGCAGCACATCTACAAACGGGAAAGTAGGTCGGGTTATATCCAGCACGATGCCCAGCCTTTTTTGCTCTATCGCGGCAACCATGGTCTCAACTACCTGTTCCTTCACCGGCGGCTTTGACTCTATTTTTTTAATAGACGGATCAAGTACACGCAGAAATGGTTTGTTGTTTTCATAAGTGAATGTGAACTTGTTTGTGAGGTCATCATTTAGGCTATAGCCGTATTGCTCAAGCAACTTGTTCTTTTGCACATCCCAATTCTGCATCGACTGGAAATACTGAGCGCCGTGGGTTTTTAATATCTGCAAAAATAAAGCCGCCTTGTGTACACATAACGGATGGCTGGTTTCATCGCAATCGCACGACGTATCGAAATATCGTTCTTCATTCTGTTTTACGGTAACGTGGTGTTTTCTATCGCCATCGGGAACATCTGCTTCTACACGGTCATTCTTGTTTGCGGTTATAACGGCTTTATTCGAATTTGCGATACGTTCGGCCTTGTCCAGCGACTCAGGTGCTGTAAATATCTGCAGCATCTGCTTGTTTATCTGCCGCATGCGCACTACCGTATGCCGCTGATCATAGGTAATG
>CAYNGS010000048.1:0-10878 GCA_964396625.1 uncultured Flavipsychrobacter sp. | reverse complement strand
CAAGCACTAACTATACTCTTTCACCAGAAATCCTAATGTATAATTTATTTAATTCATCTTTGCTGGGCAAATACCAATCATGAAAGCCGCCACCAGAATAACTTTTACAGACAGCCGAAGCATTACCAGAAGCACCACAGTTTTGATAAACTATTTGGTAACGATATAGGAGATTAACCCAAGCTTTAGAATTTCCAATAATATTGGAAATACACATTCCCAACCGTATCCAACCTCACCGCCTGTGGCAAATATAACCTTGAATTTGTAGCAGGAATACTGTCGGCACTAAAGCCTCCAAAGCCGTTACCCGCAACCGTTATAATAGTGCCATCTACTCCTATTTTGCGTATTCTGTGTGAATTGAGAGCGTCAGCAAAATAATAATTACCATGCTTATCAAAGGTGCCGCCTCCAGGGCATGGTATACCAGCAGAAGTGGCAGGAGTTCCTTCACCACTAAAAACGGATGATCTTGTTCCTGCAATTGTTGTAATGACCTGGGCATTAAGTATAACTGGGAGGAAAAATAAAATAATAGCAGCCAACTTTTTCATAACCGTCCAGTTTGTAATGGTAAATAATTTTTCGTATATAAAGTAATCTGACAATTCCTATTTTGTTACAACTAAACATGCACCGACAGGCAATCCGAGCATTGCTGGTGCGACAAAATACTGTAATGTTCCGGACGGTACGCCCGTGTATGGCGGCATATTAGTTGATACAAGTATATTTGCATGGAAAGCACAATCTTGGTTAGAAGCGACATTGTAGCCGCTGGCACTTGCCCAATTATGAGTAACAACATTACCTTGTCCACCAAGAATAGAAGAGCAATTACCCATAACACAGTTTCCATACCCACTACCAATAAACGAGTGGTTATACCCCGCGCATATTTTATTATTCTGCCCGCCACCTATTACACCGTAACTGGCTGCGGCTGTATTCGTGGCATCTATGCAGTTGCAGCGACCAGCACCAATGAAGTTATATAGCGCATGCTTATATGGCCCCACCATTAAGAGGTCGGGGCCTATCATGTTACCGCAGCCTCCACTAACTGTATTGAAACATGCATTTTGCGAAATAACATTGTTATATCCGCCGGAAATAGCATTAAAACAAGCAAACGATGATATACCGTTGTAATATCCGCTACCTATGATATTAAAGCCGGACTGCGTACCAATCAGGTTCTTATCGCCGCTGCCGATTATATTTGCAGCAGCATGATTGTCAATGAAATGCCTGCGACCACCTCCAATAAAGTTATAATAGGCACAAGAGTCGATAGTATTGTTCCTACCCCCGACAATCGACGAGTAGACGCCAGCATTTGTGTTATACTGGCCACCACCTATAAACGTAGCAGGCCCTGTTGAAAAATTATGGCATCCATTGCCTATAAATGAATATAACCCCGTGGCCATATTCTCGGCGCCGTTACCAATGAAGGAGAAGTTTCCAGTGGCCTGGTTTCCATAATAACCCGATACTGTCCCAACACCCCCGCCGTTGCCAATGAACGAATATCTGCCCTGCGAGATGTTGTATTGGCCATTACCTATAAATGAGTAGTTTCCAGAGGCCACGTTGTTCGGGAACGGCGCACCCACCACTGTAAGATCGCCACCGTTTCCTATAAATGAGAAATCACCGTTAGAAAAATTAGCCCGGCCATTCACGACCGTGCCATAAAGAGCAGTGTTTACCGGCGCAATCGCAACATTGACCTGGTTCACGTATCCACCACCAATAAATGCAAAATCAGATTGCAGGCCTGCCGCATTTCCCGCCCCCCCGTCACCACTGTACCTGCTAATTCCTGTTCCGGCTATGGTCGTGATTATATAATGCGTTTGCGCATTCGCAGGCACCTCTTGTGCCAGCAGAAATAGTAAACAGCTTAATATGGATAGACGCTTGTTCGTGTAATAAAAAATATATCTAAAAACAATATTACCAAAATTAATATTTTTTTTTATAACAATAAAAATTATTTTATTCCGGGCTGACAGGCAAATGTCCGTCAGGCTTTTCGCAGATCCATACCCTTTCCCAGGCGGGCGGTATTACCAGTTGCTTTATCCTCAGCAGTATGTCTTTATCTGTGATTTTTCGGTTATCAAAAGTATACGTAAAGCCCCTTCCTTTTCTTGTGCGGTGTATGCCGGGTTGCCCATCATTTACATATTCCAGGTGAATTGCTTCCGCGCTTTTTTCCGCGTTGTTTATCAATGAACGTATCCTTCGTTTGTTCAATTTGATTGTTGCCGTTTCATTCCCCATATCGGTGAACTAATAAAAGGTATGCCGACGAGTTAGGAAACGTTATACCAGGATGTGATCAAAAGAAATGCGCGAATCGTTTGTTGCAATAGGGACGCTCTACTTGAAAGTGGCGTTCAGGCTGATAATATCGGAATGTAAACCTGTGCTTCTTATGTAGTGGCCATACCTGATCTCTAAAGTCGTCCAGTGTTTGATATTCAGTATCCCTTTTTCAGGAGCAAAGCGAATGCCCGTTCCAAAAAAATGGCTGATAAGATTTGAGAGATCATAGTCGCTGGTATAGAACGTTTCTGTGGGCAAGTGCGACGCAAAGGGAGCGAAGTATTGTGCTGAGGTTTGCTGATAATACCGGTAGAATGGGCTGAGCGAAATAAACGCATTTAGTTTGATCGGCAATTCGACGCTGGCAGTATGGCCATTTATTCCCCAATCGTCGTGATAATAGCGGTAATAAGCCCGGATGATAAAGCGATCGTCGAGAAAATAGTTGATCCTCATCCCCAAGGGAATTTTTAATCGATGATCGGGAAGATTCTCTATACGTTCGGAATTATCGGTAAAATATACTCGCTGATAATCGGTGGCCAGCAGCCCTTGCTGGTATATGAGATCCATTAATAGGGCCAATTGCAATCGTCTGTTAACGATCTGCGAAAAGGAAAAAGAGGCACTATATGAGTCGCGTGGCTTATAAGTATTGGGCGCCGGATCTTTGCTGCCGCCGCCATGCCCTGAAAAACCACCTCCCGGGGGCCGAAGTTCTATCGGATATATTACAGTCCATTGGTCAAAATAGGATTGCAGGTGCGCTGAAAACTCCCGGTTGTTGTCTTTGGATATTCTGCTGTAATTGGCGCCAACACCATAAGACTTGTAATCGAACTCGGTAGAGTAGGAACCGGCTAAACCAAATGTATTGCCCCTGGTATCTTTTTCAGACCATGACACGGACGGATAAATACGGGTGTCGTGGGAAGAGGGGCCGGAAATAGTATGTGGGTCTATGTTATCGGAGGAGGCAGATGTGTAGTGGTCAATGCCCAACTCCACCGCCCAGGTATAAAGCCTGTTGTGCTTGTCCGTTTTTAGCAGAACGAGGTTTAGAGTGTTGGCCACATCGGTAAGGTTTTCGGTGCCAACTCCGCCCGTAACCGCCGAATTGTTGCCGTCCTGGTGGTAGTAGGCAGAAACAAGATTTACCTCCTCCAGGGTCAGTTTTCTTGGCCTGTACAACGCTGAGTCATTGCTGCCCACTTGTGCAAACGCACCGAACAGGTGAAAGAAGCAGCCGATAATAGCAAGTGAAATTTTTCTCATCTTAGCCTGTATTTTATTTAATTACAGCCGCATCCACCCCCTGTCTTCCCCCCGTTTGCGCCCGAGGCGCCTTCGCGATAGGACTGAAAACTGTTCTCAAATTTTTCTGATTTTCTGCTGGAAAGTTGCATTTCAGCATCATTTATATACTGTTTTTGATATTCTTTTACCGGCTTGCACGATTGTATGGTGTTGCATACAAGGGTCAATAGCAAACAAACGAGCACATATTTTTTCTTCATCGTCAGGAAATTTTTATGTTCCGGGAGGTGTAGACTTTGTCGTTGTCGTCGATAATGATGCACGCTATATTTTTCATCTGGTTCACGAGATCGATCCCGGTTTTGACACCCATTACGGTCACCGGTGTAGCCATCGCATCTGCGATCTCTGCATTGGGACAAATAATAGTTACACTCTTAATGCCGGAAACCGGGTACCCTGTTTTAGGGTCAATGGTGTGCGAATATCTTTTGCCATCTACAACAATGTATTTCTCATAGTTGCCCGATGTAGCAACGGCCATGTCGGTGATCTCTAAGTAAGAGATCAGATGGTTTCGGAGGTTCGGGTCTGCTATACCTATCGTCCATTGTTTGCCGTTTGGCTGGTTTCCCCATGCAGTTAAGTCGCCGGATGCATTTACGATGCCGCTGATCGCACCTTTATTTTTCATCACCATTTTCGCTCGCTCTGCCGCATATCCTTTTCCAATGCCCCCGAACCCAATCCGCATGCCCTTCTCTTTTAGAAAAACCGTATTGTCAGCGCTATTGAGAATAATGTTGCGATAGTTTATTTGCCGAACGAGTTGTTTCGCGGTATGCGGATCCGGTAATGATGTCATTGTAGTATCAAAGTTCCACAGTTTCTTATCGATAGAGCCATAACTAATATCAAACGCCCCCTGCGTTAGCGCAGATATTTTGATCGAGCGCTCAATGATGTTGTATACCTCCTTGTCTACACGCACAGGCTTTAATCCGGCGTAGCGGTTTATCAGGTTGGTTTGGCTTTCTTCGTTAAACGTTGTGAGCAATCTCTCGATCCTGCTTATCTCGTTTATGGCTGCATCGATAACCTCATTGGCCCACATCTCGTTGTCTGCAACAACAGAAATTTCAAACCTGTTCCCCATCAACTTTTGTATTCTTTTGAATACACTTGATGTGGAATTGGTTACAAGTTGGTCAAGATGCTCAATGACTGTGCTCAACTGATTTTATTTGATCTACGAAATTTTGCGGGCTCATATTCGGATAACCCTTCCATTCCTTTACTACAGTTCCGTTAGGATCGAGCAATATCGTGAGTGGAAAGGTGCCATCCTTATTGAATTGTTCCGCTAACGCTTCGTTTTCCCTGGTTTGTGCTGTTGTCAGCGCATCTTTCTTTAGCCGTGGAAAATCAGCATTTACCAATATCAGGCTGGTGTCCGCAAAATGCCCGAAAGGCTCTTTATCGAATATCTCCTTCTTAGTGCGAATGCAGGGAATACACCAATCCGACCCTGAGAAACTGAGTAGAATATATTTATTCTCTTTTTTCGCTTTTTCTCTCGCTTTGCCAAAATCTGATTGCCAGACAGCAACCATTCCCATTAAAAAAAACACCGCTACTCCTGCTATCGCCTTTTTCATAACATGATATTTATACTTCTGATAAAGAGGGTTTCATATCGTATACAGACTGCAAATAAAAATGTGCCACGGACGATGACTTTTATATTTTTTTTGATGGCATAGTGTTATAGGTATGATTGGAAAGCAATTAATTGATGAATTTTTTTATTCTTAAGAAGCCTCTTTTATTTGCACTGCTTATAATGTGCGGCCCACCGTCGCTATATGCTTATTCTGTGCTCACCCACGAAGCAATAATTGATGCGACATGGGATAAAACGATCCAGCCACTCCTTGTGGCAAAATATCCGGGGTCGACGGCCGATCAGTTAAAAGAGGCCCATGCTTATGCATATGGGGGATGCGTGGCTCCCGATATGGGTTATTATCCCTTTGGAAGCAAAGACTTCACAAATCTTGTTCACTACGTACGCACGGGTGATTTTGTCAACGCTCTATTGAACGAGTCGCAAAACATAAACGAATACGCATTTGCGTTAGGTGTTTTATGCCATTATTATGCTGATAAATATGGCCACCCCATAGCTACCAACCGATGCGTACCCATCGTGTATGCCAAAGACCGTAAGAGATATGGCGGGAGGGTCACATACGAACAGGACCCGGTGTCGCATATCAGGGTCGAATTCGGGTTTGATGTGATACAAACAGCCCGGGGCTCGTATGCTTCAGAAAAGTACCATGATTTTATCGGATTCAAAGTAGCCCGGCCGGTTCTGGAACGAGCCTTTCTTAAAACCTATGGCATTGACATCAACGGCATTTTTAAGGATTTCTCCCTTTCGGTAGAAACCTTCAGATGGACGGTAAAGAACTTTATGCCGACAATAACGAAGGCGGCATGGGCTGCAAAGAAATCGCAGATCAGAAAATTGAACAACAATATAACAAGGCGAAAATTCGAATATAAAATGCGCAAAGCAAATTACTACCATGAATATGGCCAGAAACGCGAAAAGACCGGGGTTTTTCCCACTGCCATTTCAGTTATAGTCAGGGTTATTCCCAAAGTAGGGCCGTTAAGAGATCTGAAAATAAAAATCCCGGGCCCTGAGGCGGAAAATTTGTTCATAAAAAGCTTTGACACCGTTGTAATTCGCTATTCCCTGTCGCTGACAGAATTGAACAACAAGAATAATAAATACCCGAACATAGATTTTGACACGGGAAATGAGACTGTTTCCGGGGAGTATAATATGGCCGATGAAAATTACATCGTTTTGTTATTGCGTTTAAAGGACAATAAGTTCAAAAATGTTGATGCTGATTTAAAGGAAAACATATTGAAATTTTATGGTCGCTGCAATGAAAGGCTGGCGGCTAAGGCCGGCGCTGCCGAATGGCACCAAATAACGACAGCGCTAAACCAGCTAACCGCATTAAAAACGAACTAAAACATACAAAAGCCCGATGAACGTAAAGTTGGTTTCTCAAACAGAACAAAATGCGCCTCGTGGTCGGATGTTTTTTATCCTGGCGTTATCGCTTTTTCTCCTGCAATGCAAGAGAGCGCTACCTCAGAAAGATGCGATCAGGATAATGACCTACAATGTTTTGAAATATGGGGACGGATGCCAGGGATCAACTGATTTGTATCACGGATATCTGAAAACAATAGTTAGCTATACCGACCCCGATCTGCTGGGCCTCATAAAAGTTGAGGCCATTCCACAGCGGCCCGGAGACAAGGGTAAGGCTCCATTTGGCTTTGCCGATTCTATTCTTAGCCGGGCATTAAATACTGCATTTCCTGGCAAATATGCGTATTGTCCTTTTTCGAACAAGGCAAGGGATACCAACCAGGCTCTGCTCTTCTATAACAGAAGCAAACTGGGCTTTGTGTCAATGGCGACACTTGTATCAGACATTACGGATATAAACATGTACAAATTGTATTACCGTGATCTGAATTTGGCAAAAACACACGATTCGGCATTCTTGTTCATTGTCTTAGTGCATACGGATTCCGGCGATGAACCCGACGACAGGAACAGACAGATGGATGAGTTAATGAAGGCCATCCGGCGGCAGTTTGCAAAGCTCCCAAATATCATTATCATGGGCGATTTTAACCTTCGAAAGGCAAAAGAGGATGGTTACCAGCTGCTGACAAACAATGCAGAAAGGAGCTATCGTTTTTGTGATCCTCCGTTTGCCATAGACAAAACTGTGTCTTACCCGGCCAATTGGGAGAAACATCCCGAAAAATTTGCCGGCTTTCTGACAACATCAACGCGCAAAAAATCGAAAGAGCCCAACGAATGCGGAACGGGCGGCGGTGCAAAATCCTGGTATGACCACATACTGCTTTCTCCGTCACTGACAAGTAGCTCAAACTATTATCATTATGTGCCGCACTCATATCGCACTATTGGCAATGATGGCAAACGCATTGACATTTCCGTGAACGAACTGCCCAACAAATCAGCTCCGGCAGAGGTTTTGAATGCCATTTACCAGATGTCGAATAAGTACCCGGTAATGCTGCAACTGGGCGTAAGCCCAAGATAGTTTACCTGAATGTTTCCTTTTCTTGTCACAAGTATTTTCTGCTGGAAATGGTAAGTCCCTTATTAAATAATTTGCTCTCAATCATCAAATTACGGTTGTGGATTTTATTGCCCAATTGCCTGTTATGCCATCACGAAATAATACGCTTTGCCCGCGAAATCCACATTTTCGTCATGACGGCACCAAATTTGTATAGATGAGGGAGTTAGATGTAACACAATGTATACAACTCGTACAAACATAACCATATTACCGGCTTGTTTTCTTCTTCTATGCAGTAATGTTTTTTTTGCCGGATGTAAGCATAGCCGCGCTCAGTATCACAGCCCTTCCGGTTACAACCTTAGCAAGCCCTACATTATTAAGTTACCTCCGGAGCTTAACGACATTTCAGGTATTGCTTATTACGGCAAAGACAATAGCTTATTTGCTGAGAGTGATGAAAAGGGATGTTTATATAAGATATTTTTGAACAAACCGACCGACATCAGAAAATGGAAATTCAGCCATAAACGTGATTATGAGGACATTGTGTTAGTCGACAGCATTTTTTACCTGCTGAATAACAATGGAGACATTACTTCTGTTAGTTTTTTAAGAGACTCACTTGTCACACATGACTACACTTTTCCGGAAAATGGGAAACACGAGTTTGAATCGCTCTATTATGACGATAAGTTGCAAAAGTTGATTTTGATCTGTAAGGATTGCGAGGTTGACAAGAATACTGTCACAAGCACGTATTCATTTGATCCGCAAAGCTACGTTTATGGCAATTCTTATTCCATTGACACGAAGCAAGTGGCGGACCAGATCAGCCCCGGGTCCACCCGCTTTAAGCCTTCAGGTGCATCAGTTAATCCTGCTACCGGGGAGTTATACATTATTTCGTCGATTAATAAGTTGTTAGTAATAGCCGACCGAAACGGGACTCCGAAGGAGATATATCAGCTTGATCCGGCAATATTTATACACCCGGAGGGAATTGCTTTCACACCGATGGGTTCTCTGTTTATTTCTAACGAGGCAGACGAAACCACACCCGCTGAGATATTGTATTATCAACTGTTAAAAACAAATGATAAATGAGGGCTATCCTTACAATAATGACCGTGCTTGCTGCGCATAGTGTTTTTGCGCAAGCTGAACTGCAGTCTCAAGACGACAGTATTGAAAATCGCATTGTTGTCATCGGAGATGCCGGCGATCCGGGTTCTTTTGTAAAAGGTAAGGCGCTGGTGATAGATGCTGTGAGGAACACTATACCTATGAATAAGAACACGACAGTGCTCTTTGTTGGCGACAATTTATATGAAAATGGTCTGCCCTGCGTAGGGGATGTGTGCTACGCGCCTGGCATTAACGCACTGGATTCCCAGGCTGGTCTTGTGATGGGCACACAGGCGAGTGCTTTTTTTATGCCCGGTAATCACGACTGGGCCAATGGCAAGCCAGAGGGATATGATAACATACTGAGGCAGGGGAACTACATCAATGGCCTGGCAGACAATGTGAAATTCTATCCTGAGGACGGTTGTCCCGGACCAAAAGAAGTCCCTCTTGGCGACGATGCTGTGCTGGTTATTATGGACAGCGAGTGGTGGCTGCTGCGGGGGGAGAAGCCCGGGGTTGAGTCGGATTGCGGCAATAAAACGGAAGATGAAATATTAGACGCCCTGAAGGACATTATTGTTCATAACGCCAACAAGCTGATCTTGTTTGCCTGTCATCACCCTTTTAAGAGCACCGGTGTTCACAGCGGTTATTTTGGCATTAAGCAACATATTTTTCCGTTTACTGACCTGAATAAAAATCTTTTCATCCCGCTCCCGGTGATCGGTTCTATCTATCCCATAAGCCGTGGTGTCTTCGGCAGCCCGCAAGACCTCAAGTTCCCGCTTTACGCCAACATGATCAACAGGGTTCAGGATGTCTTAAAAGATCATCCTTACGTGATACATATCTCCGGTCATGAACATAACCTGCAACTAATACACGATAAAAGCGATCTGTACGTCATAAGTGGCGGCGGCTGTAAATCCCAAAGGGTCAACCATAACAAAAAGACAATGTATGCAGCCGCATCAATGGGCTTCGCCGTTCTCGACATATTCAAAAATAAAAGTGTAAATGTTACTTTTTACGAAGTGACCCCTAAAACCGGGACAATAAGAAAAGCGTATTCGGGTACAGTAATGAACTTTTCGAAATTCCCCGACTTAGCAAAAGATACCATCACAAACCATGATCTTGTATTTCAGGATAGTGCCGTGGTGGCAGCAAATGCCGGATATGCAGATGTGTCTGGTTTTAAAAGACTTATGCTGGGAAATAATTACAGGAAGGAGTGGGCCACACCCGTAAAACTAAAGGTTTTCGACATAAGTAATGAACATGGTGGTTTTAAAATAGAAGGCTTAGGAGGTGGCAAACAGACCAAATCCTTGCATCTAAAAGACTCGACAGGCAAAAAGTGGGCATTACGTACGCTGAATAAAGACCCGCAGAAAGCGATACCTGAAAACATCAGAAATACCTTCGCTGCAGACATAGTGCAGGACATGATATCGGCTAATTATCCCTATGGTGCGCTGCCTGTGCCAGAACTAGCGAGTGCATTGGGGATTGTTCATGCTACGCCACAGTACTTCGTTGTGCCCGACGATCATGCCTTCGGTTACTATTACCGGCCCATTTTTGCAAATACAGTATGCATGCTCGAGGAGCAAGACCCGACACTGGATGGAACGAAGGGAAAAAGCACAATGAAAATTTTCAACAAACTGCGGGATAAAGATGATCACAAAATAGACCAGGTGACCCTTTTAAAGGCCCGCATGCTCGATTTTCTGATAGCTGACTATGACAGGCATTACGATCAATGGAAATGGGGTTCTATAGAAACCGATGGCCAGAAAAAATACTATCCTATTCCCCACGACAGGGACGAAGCTTTCTTCTATTCAGACGGGCTGGTAATGAAGTATGCCACCTGGCAACGGCTACCATTTCTGAAAGGATTCAGGTATGATATTCCCAGGGTAAGATGGGAAGGATATGTGGCGAGATATTTCGACAGAAGTTACCTCAATGAGATCGAAGATCGGAA
>CAYNGS010000047.1:0-11085 GCA_964396625.1 uncultured Flavipsychrobacter sp. | reverse complement strand
GGCAGCAGCTCAATGCTTTCAAGCAGCTGGCGGAAGAAAAGTATGCATCTTTTGCCGCATTGCAACACGCAGGTACAGATAAGGGAGGTAAAGTTGATATGACCTTGCCGGGCACTCCCCTTCCCTTAGGTACGCGGCATCCGTTAAAAGTTACGGAGAACAAGATCGTTTCTATATTTGAAAAATTAGGTTTTGGGGTTGCCACCGGACCTGAAATCGAGGACGATTGGCACAACTTTACGTCGCTTAATATGCCCGTAGATCATCCGGCAAGAGATATGCAGGATACTTTTTATGTGGCTACTAACCCCGACTGGGTGCTCCGGACACATACGTCGTCGGTACAGGCCAGGATCCTTGAAACAACTCCATTGCCCGTGCGGGTTATTTGTCCCGGCCGGGTGTATCGCAACGAGACGATATCGGCACGCGCACATTGTTTTTTTCATCAGTGCGAGGGTTTGTATGTAGATAAGCATGTTTCTTTTGCCGACCTTAAACAGACGTTGTATTATTTCGTTACAGCGATGTTTGGAGAAGATACGAAGGTGCGTTTTCGTCCGTCCTATTTTCCTTTTACAGAGCCAAGCGCTGAAATGGATATTTCCTGCACGGTGTGCGGCGGCGCAGGATGCAATTTGTGTAAGCATACCGGTTGGGTAGAGATACTCGGTTGCGGCATGGTGCACCCCAATATGCTTCGCAACTTCGGAATTGATCCTGAGGTATACACCGGATTTGCCTTCGGAATGGGCGTAGAGCGTATCACGCAAATAAAGTACCTGGTCAATGATCTGCGCCTGTATTCACAAAATGACGTGCGCTTCCTGAGACAATTTCAATCGATCTGATCTTCTTTTTTTCAAATGATATTAGTCACTGGTGCGAGTGGTTTTCTTGGTAAGCATCTTGTCAGGTATCTGTCCGCACAGGGTCACCAGGTCCGGGCGTTATACAACCGTCACGCACCAACACCTGAACTGACTGCATTGCCCGCGACAGAGTGGATGCAGTGCGACCTGCTTGATGTTTATGCTGTGCAAGACGCAATGAAGGGTGTAAACATGGTCTACCATTGTGCCGCCATTGTATCTTTCGATCCCGACAAACGAGAGCAAATGCTGCACTTCAATCCGGAGAGCACGGCGAATATCGTAAACCAGGCTTTGACACAAGGCATTCGCAAGATGGTGCATGTCAGTTCGATCTCTGCCCTCGGCAGAACAAATGACGATAAAAAGGAAATAACAGAAGAGGAAGAATGGACCGAAAGCAAGTACAACTCTGCATACGGGCTTAGCAAATACCTTTCGGAAATGGAGGTATGGCGGGGTATAGGTGAGGGATTGAATGCGGTGATCGTGAATCCGGGTATCATGCTGGGGCCGGGAGATGGCCGCGATCTTTCTGCGCAACTGATGAAAGTAGTGGACAAAGAGTTTCCATTTTACGCAAACGGAACAACCTCATGGGTAGATGTTGCAGATGTGGTGCTGTTGCTGGTCATGTTTATGGAATCAGATATTAAGTCGGACCGTTTTATTGTCAGCAGTGGGAATTTCACTTACCGGGAAATATCGACTATGATGGCAAAGGACCTGGGCAAGCGGCCACCTCGCTTTCATGCAAATTTGTTTTTAACAGGTAGTGTATGGCGGCTCATAGCTTTGCAATCTGCACTAACGGGCAAACCGGCGTTCATAACAAGAGAGACAGCAAACAACGCCCACACGGTTAGTTATTACAACAACACCAAGCTGATAAACGCTTTCCCGGGTTTCTCTTATACGCCGATCCTGCAGACGATAGCCACAATGGCACGGTCTTTTACAAATTCTCACAAAAAATGAACTTTTTTTCTTTATTATCAAAAACAGTCGTAAACTTGCACTAAGGAAACAGTATTTGTTCCAGCCTTTCATTCAGATTATCTGAAAATTCTCAAAGTAATAACCCGGAATTTCAAAAGAAGATCATAGCATATTTAGCGTTAACCATTTTAGTTTTAAAAAATATTATTCAGAAAAAATCCAAGCATGCCTTACGACATTTTGCAGTTAAATGATATGCTCATCCCTGAGCTTGTAGATGTAGCTGACACCTTAAAAATACAGAACGCCCGTTCACTCGATAAACAAACACTGGTTTACAAAATACTCGACCAACAGGCGGTAAATGGTAAACCAACCGAAGAAGAACCAAAGAAACGCCGTGGCCGCAAGCCAAAAGAAGACGCTCCCGAGCCCGCAGTGGCAGCAGCCCCTGCACCGGCGGCACCGGCCGAGGAAGCAGGCGACAGGAAACGGAGAACGCGCAAACCGAAAGAAGAAACTCCTTATGACAGCAATGCTAATAATACAAAGAACTCGCCTCATCCGGTGCAGCGTGCTGAAGTAAAAAGAGATGTGACTCCGGCACCGGAAAAACCGCATGTGCAGGCAAGCCAGAATGCTGAACCAGAACAAAACACCGGTATCACTATGCCTTCTGCAGAGACGCCTGAAGTGCAGCCTCCACAGCAATCAGGAGAACTGGAAGCAGAAAAACCACAGCAACCATCAAACCAGCAATTCAACAGGCCGCGTCGCGACCAGCCACAGCAGCAGAGCAACTTCAACCTAGAGTTTGAAGGAATAGTAGCGAGCGAAGGCGTTTTGGAAATGATGCCCGATGGCTACGGTTTTTTGCGCAGCAGCGATTATAACTACCTGAGCTCACCCGACGATATTTATGTATCGCCATCACAGATAAAATTGTTTGGCCTGAAAACGGGCGATACCGTGAAAGGCAATGTGCGCCCGCCTAAGGAGGGAGAAAAATATTTTGCCCTGCTCAAGGTGGAAACCATAAACGGCAGGCTGCCCGACGAGATCCGCGACCGTGTACCATTTGATTACCTGACCCCGTTATTCCCCTTCGAAAAGCTGAGTCTCACTACTACGGGCAGTAATTACAGTACCCGCATCATGGACCTGTTCACGCCGATAGGCAAGGGACAACGTGGCCTTATAGTAGCGCAACCAAAAACAGGTAAGACAATGCTGCTGAAGGAAGTGGCTAACGCCATCGCTGCAAATCACCCCGAGTGCTACCTGATGATCGTGCTCGTAGACGAACGCCCTGAGGAAGTTACCGACATGCAGCGCAGTGTTCGTGCCGAAGTGATCGCATCGACGTTCGATGAACCGGCCGACAAACACGTGAAAGTGTCGACAATAGCGTTGCAAAAAGCAAAAAGACTGGTAGAGGTAGGACACGATGTGGTGATACTCCTCGACTCTATTACAAGGCTTGCACGTGCGCATAACACAGTTGCACCCGCAAGCGGTAAAGTATTGAGCGGCGGCGTGGAAGCCAACGCAATGCAGAAACCAAAACAATTTTTTGGCGCCGCCCGTAAAATTGAAAACGGAGGTTCGCTGACAATACTTGCGACCGCCCTTATTGATACCGGCTCAAAGATGGATGAAGTTATCTTTGAGGAGTTCAAAGGAACCGGTAATATGGAATTGCAGCTTGACCGCAAACTTGCCAACAAGCGTATATTCCCCGCTATTGATATCACGTCATCATCTACCCGCCGCGACGACCTGCTGCTGGACAAGGATGTGCAAAATAAAATGTGGCTGCTACGCAACCACATATCTGACATGAATACCGACGAGGCCATGCACTTCCTTCTTCAGCAGATGAAGGGTACGAGAAGCAACGAAGAGTTTTTGGCAACAATGAACAAATAAATTATTAATGCCTTATTGAAAAAACTGCCAGAAAACGGCAGTTTTTTTATTGTTCTATTTTTATGTTTAGCGGGCATTTGGTTCAGCGGGCGGTGCTGTCTTTTCATCCTTCGCCTCCTGCTTCATCTGTTTTTTCGCCTCTCTCGCTTCCCTTCTGAGTTGCCTTTTTGTGGGCGTTGGTTCCGTTGCTGCAGGATCGCTGTTTTTTGCTGAATCCTCTTTTTCAGCCTTTTCGCGGGCCTTCTTCCTGAAATACCCCTTCAGCAAAAAATTGTGTTTCAGCGCGTCCATATTTTCACTGAAGCCCTCGGTTCCTTTCTTTGCCGATGTCATCGTTTCCCTCGCGGCCTTCACCGTACCGACCAGCCCCCGCTCCAGCGAATCGGAAAAGATGAGTTTCCCGATACTGCCCTTTCCTCCGCTGATTTGGCTGCTGATGGTTGCCAGCGATGTGGTGATCAATTCGGCATTGTCTGCAACATGCGATATTCGGGCAATGATCTTGTCAAAGTCGACGGGATTCGTAGTCATAATTTGCCCTCCCCGCTCCAGTAACTTGTCACCGGTTTCACCGGGAGAGATGGTTACAAGTTTGTCGCCCATCAGTCCGTCAGAACCTATGGACGCAACAGCATCATTTTTTAAAAACGGCATCACCCTTGCCTGCAACCGCATGTTCACGCGTATGGTACTGTCGTTTACGATGCGAATACCATCAACAGTACCTACGTTGATCCCCGCAAAGCGTACATTATTCCCTATCTGCAGGCCACCAACATTTCTGAACGTGCCGTATATGGAAAAAGTTTCGTTGAACATGTTTTTCTTATTGCCAATGACTAATATGCCAATAACCAGCAACAGAATGCCGACCACTGTGAATATTCCGATCTTTACTTTTTGCGCTCCCGATGTTTTCATGTCAAGTTAGTTTGTCAGCCAATCCATCAGATCATCTGAAGGGCGAACTGTTTTGTATTTATTTAAAGAACGCACGTACCAGTTCATTTTCAGAATGTTCGAGTTCGTCATAAGTTCCGTGTTCAACGAATACGCCTTCATTCATTACCAGGATCCGGTCTGCTGTTATCTTAGCGCAGGCCATATCGTGTGTTATGATAATTGACGATGTCTTATATTTTCTCTGCATAGTAATGATCAGTTCACTGATCTCCTTCGATGTGATCGGGTCAAGACCTGTAGTGGGCTCGTCATACAGCATTATCTGCGGCCTCATGATAAGTGTTCTTGCCACGCCTATGCGTTTGCGCATGCCGCCCGACAGGTCTGCAGGCATTTTATCTATCGCATCCTGCAGGCCCACGTTCTCCAGCATTTCCTCTACCAGTTTGTTTATCTCACTTGTCTTTTTCATTTTCAATACCCGCGTCAGCGGAAAAGAAAGGTTATCGCGAACAGACATCGAGTCATACAAAGCACCGCTCTGGAACAGGAAGCCAACCTTCACACGCAGGTCGCGCAGCTCATCGTCGGAAAGATCTTTCACTTCTTTTCCATAGACGTTGCAGGAGCCGCCGTCCTGCTGCAACAGGCCAACGATACATTTTATTGTAACAGATTTCCCCTGGCCCGACTTACCTAATACAACGAGATTCTCCCCGGCATGCAGCTCCATACTTATGTCTTTTAGCACAACTTTATTACCAAAAGACTTTTTCAGGTTTGCTATGCTCAAAACAACCTCTCCATTCGCATCAATACTGTTCCCGGGTTTCTCTAGCGTCTCCATTTTCTTTGTCTCAGTTGTATGCAAAAATGCTTGTTAGCTGCACCGCTATCGCGTCCAGAACGATGATCCACAATGAAGCATTCACCACTGCGGTGTTAGCCGCGATTCCGACGCTCTCCGTTCCCCCTTTTGAACTGTACCCTTTATAGCAGCCTACGAAGCCGATGGCGAAGCCAAAGAATACCGACTTAATGACCGACGGCAAAAGGTCAGTGAACCTGAGCGATACAAAAGCTTTGTTGAAATACAATATTGTACTTACCTGCCCGTCGATGTTTGAACCAAACAGGCCACCGCCAAGAGCAATCGCATCTGCCATCAGTGTCAGCAAGGGAACCATCAGGGCACAGGCCAGTATGCGCGTTACCACAAGGTATTGGATAGGATTTGCACCCGAAACGTCCATAGCATCTATCTGCTCTGTTACATTCATGCTGCCGAGTTCAGCACCTATGCCAGATGCTATTTTGCCCGCACAGGTAAGCGCGATAATGACAGGACCTATTTCCCTGATGATAGAAATCGCTGTCATGCTGGGCACAAAGCTTACCGCTCCAAATTCCTTCATGGTAGGCAATGACTGCAACGTGATCACAAAACCCAGTACAAAGCCAGTGATCCCAACTAATGCGAAGGACTTATAACCTATGATATAACATTGACGAACCAGCTCATTCCATTCAAACCCTGTTTTGAAAGTGTTTCGCACGAATGAGCCCATAAATGCCACCTGGTTGCCCACTTCTTCAAAATTCTCTGTCCACGAGCTTTGTACCATTTCTTCCATACCTGCTACACTGCAATTTTAAGATATTGATTATCAATAGTTGATTGTGATAACCTATAAAAAAAACTGTGCCACAGGCCCAAATTATTATTTATGGGAGCGGATAATCGGAATCGCGGGACATGCTTTGGCGCGGCAATGGCTGATCGTACCGGTTGCAGATATGTTCCGGTCATAGCTTGTTTCCACAAACGAAGAAGCGGACAAAGGAACATGAGCTCCTTTGTCCGCTATATAAATCTTTGCATTGCGGTGGGCGTGCCTGATGAAGTATTAACCGATCGCCTGGCTTAGGTCGTCTATAAGGTCGTCAATATCTTCAATACCCACGCTCAGCCGTATCAGTGAGTCTACGAGGCCGTTCTTCACACGTTCTCCTTTCGGTATCGAGGCATGTGTCATTGTTGCCGGGTGGCCTATGAGCGACTCTACGCCGCCAAGTGATTCGGCAAGAGAGAAAAGGTGTGTTCTTTTTAGCACTTTCACTGCTTCGTCTATGCTGTCGTTTTTTAAAGTAAACGAGATCATACCACCGAAGCCGCGCATCTGCTTCTTAGCAATCTGGTGGTTGGGATGATCTTCAAAGCCCACCCAAAGCACCGTGCCCACTTTAGGGTGAGAGCGCAGAAAGTGCGCTATCCTTGCACCATTCTCACAATGCCGCTGCATGCGCACATGCAGCGTCTTTATGCCGCGAAGCACCAGCCAGCAATCGTGCGGGCCGGGCACTGCGCCACAACTGTTTTGTATAAACCGAAGGCGTTCTTCCAGCCCTGCATCATTCATTACGAGCGCACCATGCACCACATCGCTGTGGCCACCCAGGTACTTTGTTGCAGAATGCAGTACAATATCCGCTCCGTGGTCCAGCGGGTTTTGAAGGTAGGGCGATGCAAATGTATTGTCGCATACCAGCACCAGGTTGTGCTTTTTTGTGATCTCTGCACAGGCAGCGATATCTATGACGTTCAGCAGCGGATTAGTGGGCGTCTCGATCCAAACCATTTTTGTATTGTCGTTCACATAGCGCTTTATGTTGTGCGCATCGTGCATTCCTATAAAATGAAACTTTATGCCATAGTTCGCAAATACCTTGGTCATTACCCGGTACGTTCCGCCATACAAGTCGTTCGATACGATCACCTCATCTCCGGGCTGCAGCAGCTTTATCACCGCATCGGTTGCCGCCATGCCACTGCCAAAGCAAAGACCATATTTCCCATTCTCAATAGCCGCGAGTGCATTTTGCAAAACCGTGCGCGTGGGGTTTTGGGTACGGGCATATTCATAACCTTTGTGATCACCCGGCCCTGCCTGCACATAAGTGGATGTTTGGTATATCGGTGTCATTATTGCCCCTGTTGTAGGGTCGGGATGCACACCTGCGTGTATCAGTTTAGTGTCGAGCTTGTAATTCTTGTCGGCCATTTTGTTTCATTTATGCGGTTGCAAAGGTATAAGTTATGTCGATTGGTTGATTAACAGAATGTTATGGGCATTACTTATTACAGTTAAGTTTATTATCTTGTGCTGATGGGTAGCCTGTATGGGTAAAACACCGGAGATAATCCCGTTTTTTACCCGTACTTCCTACTCGCAGGCTTTGCTATATTTATTCCACGTAAAAAAAAGATCTATGTCACAGGCACTCACATTTCTTATTGCGTTCATATTCATCCTGGCAATGATGAGCCTCATTGTACAGTCGTTCTGTGAAATGGTCATCAGCTGGATGAAGATGCGCGCGAAATTTTTGTGCGGCATTATCACCGATACGCTGTGCGACATAACCCTCAACAAGAATTACGCACAGCTACTTTATAGTCATCCGCAGATAGACCTCACCAAGAAAGACTATAAGAGCATGCCTTCCTACATTTCATCTACAAACTTTTCCGAGACGCTGATAGATATTTTTTGCAGGGAATACGAGAACAACAATACATTTTTTGTAAAAGATGAACTTGGGAATACGCATGTTGTGACGAACAATCAGCTCACCGACACCTACGCACAATTTAAGGCCGGAGTAAATGACATGAATTACAGCGACCTTAAGGTACTGCTAACCGGCTTCATAAAGCGCAGCCCCGATCTTGCTGCCTTGCAAAAAAATATTGAGACATGGTACGAAGAGCTGATGAACAGGTCCACAGGTTGGTTTAAAGACAAGCTGCAGGGCATACTTTATTGTCTTTCGTTTGTATTTGTGGTGGCCGTAAATGCGAACCTGTTTTCGGTGGTCGACGATCTGTGGAAAAACCAGGACCTCGCCAACAAAGTTTCCGTGATGGCAGACTCTTACATGAGCGCGCACCCAAATGCCGGGAAAGTGCTCGACAGCAATATGGTAGCTATCCGACAGGATTTCGATTCACTGAATGCAACTGTTCCGCTGGGATGGGAGAAAGTTGCCGGCAAGCGCAATGTGCAGTTTGTTTCGTTCAGCACCTGGAAAAACTTTAAGGCTTCGTTTCTGGGAATGCTGGTAGGCTGGCTGCTGATGGCTGTGCTTGTTTCCTTTGGTGCACCTTTCTGGTTCGAGCTGCTGTCCAAGTTCATCAACCTGCGAAGAACCGGGATCAAACCGAAGCAAAAATCAAACGTAAAATCCTCAAAGTAGAGCCATGCCAATATATTATAACTGCCACACGCATTCGTTCAACAACCGCCACGTACCCGAATATTTTCTTTCGGTAAAAGGATTAGGCCGTTTTGCCGCAAAAGCCGCTGCAGGGCTTATTAATATCACCGGCCCATGGCTTGTGAAAGTGCTGTCCATCGACCCCACGACGAAGAAATATGCCAATTTCCTCGCAGTGGGTATAGAAAAAACGCAGGATATGATCTTCGAGATGGTGAAGGCTAAATATCCTGCCGGCACGCGGATCGTGGTGCTGCCGCTCAACTTCCAGTTCATGGGTGCAGGGAAACTGAAAGTACCCTACGTTCAGCAACTCGCTGAACTTATAGACCTGAAAAAGAAATATCCCGATGAATGCCTTCCTTTTGTATTCATCGACCCGCGCATGGGCACTGCGCAGGAGAATGCGGATTTTGTGAAAAAATATATTGATCTCGGTTTTTCAGGCATTAAGCTATACCCAAGCCTCGGGTACTATCCTTTCGACGAACGCATGAGCCTTGTTTATGAGTACGCGCAGGATTACAACGTTCCCATCCTGACACATTGCTCACGTGGAGGCATCCACTACGTAAACCAGGGCAAAACCATACCGCCTGATTTTTTGAATCCGACCAATCTGAATCCCGCGGTTCCCCCGAATATTGACGCGAGTGAGAGTGACATGAGTGATTTTAAGAACAACTTCATAAAGCCCGAACATTATGAAGGCGTATTGGCAGCCTATCCGGCGCTGAAATTATGCTTTGCACATTTCGGAGTCGACGACGACACCCCATATCCAACAACAGACCCTCAGCATCCTAAGGACAACTGGTACCAGGAGATCATAAGACTAATGACGGCGTACGATAATGTATATACTGATATATCTTACTCGCTCACCCAGGATAAATTTATGAAGGGTTTCTCAAGCGATTATGCCGACGGCCGTCTCGACGCTATCAAGGAACGCATACTCTTCGGCACCGATTTTTTCATGATCGAGCAGGAGAAAGAAAACGACGATAATAGCCTTTTTAACCTCGTGAAGACGACATTCGGCCAGACTGAGTTTGACAAACTTGCCGGCAGCAATGTGGCAACGTTTTTGACAACGGGAATGCCGGTGCAATCGTAAGCGTCACGCGCACGAGACTTATGGATATTTGCCTTTTTATGGTATTTTTGGCCACCGGTAAAAATTAAACATAACCGGTAATTTATTTATCTCACTTTTCAAAATCAAAACAAATGATCAAAAACACTTTGACCTGCCTGTTATTTGTTGCCACTTTTTTAATTGCGCACACCGGCTTTGCCCAGGATCAGAAAGCTATCGACGAGAAAATACTCACAGAGTACTTCGCAAAAAACAACATCAAAGCCACACGCACTGCATCCGGGCTTTATTATTCAATATCTGTAAAAGGTTCAGGCCCGAATGCTAAGGCCGGTCAGCAGGTATCGATGAACTATATTGGTAAATTCCTCGACGGCAGGAAATTTGACGGAAACGTAGATGACAATTTCCAGCCAGCCAATGGCAGGCAGCCATTTACTTTTACACTAGGCGCCGGGCAGGTTATTAAAGGATGGGATGAAGGCGTGCAGCTCTTAAATAAAGGTTGCCGCGGAACGCTATATATTCCCTCCGGCCTCGCATATGGGCCCAATGGTCGGGGACCAATACCGGCAAATTCTGTGCTCTTGTTTGACGTAGAGGTATTGTCAGCTAATTAATGATTCGTCCTTCGGGTTTATGATGGGGCATTTGCATCAGTGCAAATGCCCCATTTTTTTATGCGAAAGCAATAGACGGCTTGTTTTTAAACCGTTTGAGACATCAAATATCGGCGCACTTTTAGTTGGCACATTTCGCCATTAAACTTAACTTTATCCCAATGTCAAGCTCACATGTACGGCCATCAGACCAGTTAAGTTCGCAGGAACGGGAATATGAAAATACCATCCGCCCGCAAACCATTGAGGATTTTGCGGGCCAGCCCAAACTGATCGAGAACCTGCGCATTTTCATCAAAGCTGCAAATATGCGTGGCGAGGCCCTTGACCATATCCTGTTTCATGGCCCTCCCGGCCTCGGCAAAACAACGCTGTCACGCATTGTTGCCAATGAGCTGGGCGTAAGTATCAAAGAGACGAGTGGCCCCGTCATAGAAAAACC
>CAYNGS010000046.1:0-11098 GCA_964396625.1 uncultured Flavipsychrobacter sp. | reverse complement strand
GTTCTATCGGGTTCTGCGTGGCGATCACCATAAACGGAGATTGCATTTTATGCGTTAACCCATCCACTGTTACCTGGCGTTCCTCCATAACTTCAAACAGGGCCGCCTGCGTCTTCGCGGGTGCTCGGTTTATCTCGTCTATTAAGACAATGTTACTGAACACTGGTCCGGCCTTGAATTGAAAAGTGGATGTCTGCGGATTAAAAATACTGGTCCCCAATACATCGCTGGGCATAAGATCCGGCGTAAACTGGATGCGCGAAAACCGTGTGTCGATAAGCCGCGCAAGCAGCCTCGCGGAGAGTGTCTTGGCCACACCGGGCACGCCCTCGATAAGGATGTGTCCGTCTGCAAGCAGGCCGGCCAGCAACTGCTCCACCATACCGTTTTGTCCTACGATCACCCGGTGTATGCGTTCCTGCACCAGCTCTGTAAGTTGGGCCAGGGGGTGCACATCGCCTTCCGGCATATTTTCCTGTTCGGGGTCTGTCATTTATTGTCGTTTTTATAAAATTGCTGAATTGTGTTGTACAACTGATAAAGATAAGCGTCATCTGTATTTGCAGTGCGGGTATTTACCTCATGTATCATATCCAGCAGCCCGCGCACTTTCGCTTCAGGCTGCCCCGACTTGATGGTCAGTTGGTAAATAAAATTTTCGTTGAGCAGGTTGGTAGTCAGAAAATAACGCATCCTCACCCACTCCAGGAACTGCTGCACCATTTTCTCCGCCAGGTTCGCATGGTCCCCCTTGTTATAATACAGCCGCCCCACAGTTTCTACAAACGACACCGACTCGTTCTTCAGTGGCGGTATCATAGGGATTATCCGCTGCTTCCTTTTACTTTCAAATAACACATACACACCCAGCGCAAATATACCCAAAAGCAACGCCCACCTCGTGGCAGGGAACCGCCACAGCACACTGAAATTCGACATCGAAGCATCTCTCCGGTAGTAATCATGCCAGTACACCCTGTTTATATGGTCCGGCAGTGTATTCCATATATCCGTAAGATATGCAACATTGCCATCCTGAAGCAGAAAATAATTGCTGAGTACCAGCGGCGCAGCATGAATGGTCACATGTCCTTGCCCTATCGCAAACTTCACCAGGTTGGGCACATCCCCCACCTTGCCCAAAATTTCATAAACCGGCATCACACTGCTCGTATCATCGGGTTCTTCAGCTTCGGCAGTCAAATTATCTGAATGACCGGCACTGTCATTTGCAAACGAAAAATATCCTCTTAGCGATCGCCCACGGTATCCGAAACGTCTGCCCGTATCATTTGCAATACTCAGTACATCCTTATTTTCTGACGCAGACAAAAACGAATAAATTATCTGGTCTTCCTCACTTCTCCGCTCCTTATGACACCCCAGTTCCTTTTCTATATTATTGTCCAGTCGGCTGCAAAAAATGACGACCTCATTCCCTGCTGTCGCAATGTTTTTTAGCTCCTTCCATTCCTCAGCCGACACATAAAAATCAAACCCTTCCAGGATCAGCAGGTTGCGCCCGGTTGTATTATACTTCATTCTATTGTCCATGTCCGAATACTTAAACCCATGTGGCAATGCCTCAACCACAGCATCCGGAAAATAGTACTTCAATGATTCGTAAGCCAGGTAGGTTCCATACGGTCGCTTGCTTTCCCGGTCCAACGTCACATTCCACTTTTTCATTTCTTCCTGCGTCTTATCCGGCAGGCAACCCGATAGCGTCGCCAGTACGATAAGGAAATAATATTTACGACACCAGCTACGCATGTTCCAGCTGGTTTCTGACTTTATCAAAGAGCGCGATGTAGTCCCTGTACGCAGCCTCAGTCAGGGCATAGTCTCCATACCATGCATATTCATATTGGCGCGACAGTTGCTTAAAGGGCTGCCTGAGGTCCGTGCCGCTCAATTCAGTATAATATTCGAAGTTCGTTTTGTCTGTACGGTATTTTATCAGATCCCGCTGCTGCAGCATCTTCAGCAGCCACATATAGCTGTATCTTACAGCAAGCCTCGTTTCCTGTTTCGCCACAGCTTGTTGCAGCAAGAGCGCCCAATCAGCGGCGCCAATATCGTCGCGGGTGTCCGCCACTGCCTCATCACCTGTCATCCGGCTCCTGTTCCGTCCAAAGAGGAAGCTGTCCTTGTCCAGTACAAGTTTGTAAAAAACATACCCCACTACGCCGGCAACAATGATCCAAAGCAGCAATCTTCCGCCGCCATGGTCAAAAAAATTAAAAAAAGAGTTGATCGCCTTCTGAAAAAAATTCGACTTCATTGCAGCGGGCTTGCGCATTTCTTCGCTGTCGTCGCGGTAGTTAAAGGCCTTATCACTCGTCAGTCGGTGCCATGCCTCCGGCGACACCGATTGGGCAGCGCAGGTCACAGCCCTCCCCGGCTGAAAAAGAAAAATCAAAACCAAAAGTGCCCGCACTGTCGTTTTCGCACAGTAGCGGCGAAGCGCTTGCTTCAGATCCTCCGGCTGCTTACCCATTCTGCGCTTCATTTTTTTTACTTACGCGAATAGGATAGATAACAAAATACCAGGCAATAAAACTTGCCGACAAAGCCAGGATAGATATGCTTAGCCAAAGCGGCATTTCAGTGTGCCGGGTCACGAACCCTTCAAAAAATGCGGCCACCACAAATATCGGCACCAGGCTTATGACGATCTTGACACTGTCCCTTGCAGCGTGTTTCAAAGACTGTAAACGTGTATATGTCCCCGGAAACAGCAATGAATTGCCGGTGATCAGTCCCGCACAGCCTGCTATAACAATGGCCGATAACTCCAGCGTACCATGAATGAACACTACAAGAATGGATTGTAAACCGATATGGTGATGGAAGAACATATACTCAAACACACCAACCATGAGCCCGTTCTGAAACAAAAAGAACAGCGTGCCTATCCCCGCAAAAATGCCCATTGAATAACACAGGAATGCTACCCGTATATTGTTAAACGCAATGTACAGGAACATGGCCAGCGAGTTCCCGTTTTTGTATACGCCAAACGGGTCGCCATTGGCTATATTGCGTTCGGTCATGTCCACATACTTGTCGCCCAGCACCGACCGCACAAAGGTCTGGTCGTTGTATGCAGAGAACACCCCAAGAAACACGAACGAAATAAAAAATATGAAGGTGAACAGTAACAGTTTGTGGTGCTTCCTTATCACAAGCGGCAACTCACTTGTCCAGAAACTGAAAAGCCTGTGCTTCTTTTCCTTTTTGTTTCTGTAAATGGACAAATAAATATTTGCAGCTATCCCGTTAATATATTTTATCGTGTTGCCATGGGGATAAAATGTTTTGGCGTAAGACAAGTCGTCCACCAGGTAGGTAAATCGTTTCGCCACCTCATCCGGGTCTTCCGTAGGTTGTTGATAATTTTCCCAGCGTTCAAGATTCTGTTTTATAAACTGCCCCTCTCGCATAGTTGTCTTCGGTGGTTGGAAAATCAGAGTACAATTTAGTCTATTCTTTTCGTCCGGTCAAAGCGCAGAATCTTATTTTTCAGGACGGAAGACTGTGGCAGTTCAGGTACAGATGAGACTTCTGTCCCTTGGCAGAATCACATAATATATTTTTTAATAAAATTCTGTACTTTTAGAGCAATAATCAAAACCAACCCCTTGAAAAATTATCTCATTCTTATGCTGCTTTGTATATTGAATACACAAAGCACGAACGGCCAGTCATTCTCTACAGCGTACGATACGGTTTATACAAACTCCTTTTCTTGTCCGCATACAAGTCTCACTAACTCTGTAAATAATCTATCGTTTTCAGCGACAACTATCAACTGGCACATTGCGGCGTCTGATTTCCCGGCAGATTGGCTGCCCGACTTTGGTATTACCGTACTGTCAACCGCCTATTCCAACTCTGGCCTCGCACTTTGGAATGGGACTTCGGGCGCCACTCACTCAGCTTCCTTTCCCGCCGCATCAGGTGGCGTCTTCTCGATGTCACTTTCCTTGGTATGGACAAGCACCACAGGCACACACTGGATTAAAATACAGTTGACCGATCCTGCAACCTCCGATACCAAATATATATGGTTTGTAATTGCGCGCGATCCGGCATTTATCGCGGGCACAATATCCGGCCCATCTGCGCTCTGTGCTGGAAGCAGTGTATTGCTTACTGACCCGGTATCTGGTGGCACATGGGGTTCAAACAATGCTATCGCTACAGTGTCCGCCGGCTCCGTCACTGGTCTTGCAGCCGGAACAGATACTATTACATATTCCCTGTATAACGGGTGTGGCGATCTTGGGCTCGTATCCAAAACGATCACGATTAATCCAATGCCTGCGCCGATAATATCCGGCGGTGGGGGGTCACTCGGCACCACTATCAGTTACACTCATTATCAGTGGCTTTCCGGCGCAACTCCTATATTGGGAGCAACCAACGCAACATATGCTCCCACAGCCAATGGAACCTATGCGGTGACTGTAACAGACAATAACGGCTGCACCGCAACCTCTTCGTCGGTTTACGATGCAAATGTTTACGTGCAGGATTTAAACGATCCACCGAAAGGACTCCACATATACCCCGATCCGGCAAACGACATTGTTTATGCAGACAATACGGGATCAAAGGCATCTTATGTCTTGGTCAATAGTGCCGGTTCGATCGTGAGACAAGGATCATTGTCAGCAGGTCCGAACCGCATTCAGATCGGATCACTTCCCTGCGGCATCTATTTGCTGGAGGTTGCCGACGACAAAAAACAAAAAACGACAACCAGGATCGTCAAGCAATAATATATCCGCTGAGGTGCCATGACAAAATGCTATTGCATCGTCATTTTTCGCATTCACAATATTTAACATTTATTTCAGCGACGTTGATATCACATTGTCCGCACGCCCGTAGACAGGTTGAGCCATTTCATTACCTTTGCCGTTTATGACACAGGAAAACCTGAAAGAAATGCGGGAGCGCATACAGCACCTGCATCGCTTTTTACATATAGACGACAGACTGGCAAAACTCGAAAACGACCGTCAACTTACCCTCGCTCCCGGCTTTTGGGACGACAACGCACGTGCAACAGGTATCCTTAAGGAAATTAAGATCGACAAATACTGGACCGAGTTTTATGATAAAGTGAGATCATCCGTCGAAGACTTCGCCGTCCTTTTTGATTTTTGGAAGGAAGGCGAAGCTACCGAGGACGAGGTAAAACAAGCTTACGAAAAGTCATCGAAAGAATTAGATGAACTTGAGTTCAAGTCGACACTCAACGAACCCGAAGACGAACTGCCTGCCATGGTGGTCATAAATAGCGGAGCCGGTGGCACAGAAAGCCAGGACTGGGCCGAAATGCTGATGCGCATGTACCGCATGTATGGCGAAAAACAGGGCTGGAAAGTGAGCGAGATCGATGTTCAATATGGCGATGGCGCCGGTATCAAGCAGGCCACTTTAGAGTTCGACGGTGAATTCTCCTATGGATTGCTGAAGGCTGAGAGCGGTGTGCACCGTCTCGTGCGCATATCTCCATTTGACTCAAATGCCCGCAGGCATACTTCGTTCGCATCCGTGTTCGTATATCCGCTGATCGACGACACGATTGATATACAGGTTAGTCCTGCAGATGTCGAGTGGGCGTTCTTCAGATCGGGCGGTTCCGGTGGCCAGAATGTGAACAAGGTGGAAACGGCTGTGCGCCTGAAACATATTCCGACAGGTATCATTGTCGAATGTCAGCAGGCGCGCACGCAGGGCGAAAACCGCGAAAAGGCCATGACCATGCTTAAAAGCCGGCTCTATGAAGAAGAGCTGCGCAAGCGCCAGGAGGTGATGAATGCTACCAACTCGACCAAGAAGAAAATTGAATGGGGATCCCAGATACGCAGTTATGTGTTTCACCCCTACAAAATGATAAAAGATCACCGTACCGACTACGAGGTTGGTAACGTGCAGCCGGTTATGGATGGTGAGCTCGATGATTTTATTAAGGCATACTTGATGAGTGTAAAAGAAGAACAGTAAGTTGGCTAACGACAATTCAACAAAAAAAGGTTTCAACCTGAAATTGCTCCGGCGCATATTTTCGTTCACCGGGCCATACAGGAAAACCTTATACCTGTCCATGGCACTCGCTATTGTGCTTGCCGTAATATCACCGCTCCGTCCATACCTCATAAAGGTTTCTGTTGATAAATATATTGGCAATAGCCTCCTCACCGGGCTGCTATGGATCAGTGTCTTCCAGTTTGGTTTACTGATAATTGAGAGTCTGTTGCGTTTCTGGTTCAGTTATCGCACAAACTGGTTGGGCCAGACGGCGGTTAACGACCTCAGAAATACAGTCTTCAAAAAAATACTGTTTCAGAACATCTCCTTTTACGACCATACTGCCATCGGTACACTTACCACGCGCACCATAAATGACATCGAATCCATAAACGACGTTTTTTCTGAAGGCATCATATCTATAGTAGCCGACACGCTCACAATTGCGGCCATCATAATAGTGATGACCGTCACTAACTGGCGCCTCACCCTCGTATGCCTTGCTCCCTTTCCCCTGCTCATCATTGCCACGTGGTGGTTCAAAGAGGCGGTGAATAAATCCTTTCACAGGGTGCGCAATGCCGTGGCCGCGCTCAATGCCTTTGTTCAGGAGCACCTTACCGGCATGTATATTGTCCAGGCATTTGCCGCTGAGCAGCGCGAAATGAATAAGTTCAACGACATCAACAAAGAACATCGCAACGCAAATATCAAGGGCATTTTCGCTTATTCCGTTTTCTTCCCCATAGTGGAGATCATCCTTGCCATATCGCTTGGCCTGCTCGTATGGTATGGCGCTGCCCGTATCATGCATTACCACACTACTGCCGGCGTTATCATCTCCTTTGTCATGTATCTCAATCTGCTGTTTCGCCCGCTGAGAATGATGGCTGATAAGTTCAACGTATTGCAGATGGGGATCATTGCCGGCGAAAGGGTCTTTACCATTTTAGACAGCAAAGAATTTCTCGCCGGTAACGGCTCTCTTAAAGCCGGCAACATAAAGGGAGATGTAGAATTTCAGCAAGTACATTTTAGCTACAAACCCGGCGTGCCGGTACTCAAAGGCATTTCTTTTCGGTTAGAGGCAGGCAAAACACTTGCAGTAGTTGGTCATACCGGCGCCGGTAAAACGTCATTGATAAGCATACTCAACAGGCTCTATGAAATAGAAAAGGGCCGCATCATTATCGACGGTCACGACCTGCATGAATATGATATCTACAGCCTTCGCGAGCACATCGGCATCGTGCTCCAGGATGTCTTTCTGTTCTCCGGTACTATTTGTGACAACATAACATTGCGCAATGCAAATATTCCCCAGGCCAAAGTGGAAGAAGTAGCGAAAATGCTGGGCATCCACGACTTCATCATGCGCCTGCCGGGTGGCTATCAATTTGATGTTATGGAGCGGGGCAACACCCTCTCGCAGGGACAACGGCAGTTACTCTCTTTCGCAAGGGCTCTGCTCTACAACCCCACAATACTGATACTCGACGAGGCTACGTCTTCGGTAGACAGCGAAAGCGAACAACTCATACAGCATGCCATCGATACCCTCATCAAGGGCAGAACATCGATCGTCATCGCACACAGGCTCTCTACGATCAGAAAGGCAAATGAGATCATAGTTATGGATCACGGCGTCATTACCGAGCGCGGCACCCACGCCTCCCTCATCGCAGACAAAGGCGCATACTATGAACTATATACTGCCGTAGAGCAAATGAAGGAAGAAGAAGTGCTTTGATTCTTTTTTGCACCATTATTGCTATCGCCTATCTTTACAAAAACAATTCCGATGAAAAACAGACTATTGGCATTTGCCGCTTTTTTTGCCCTTGTTGCGCTTATTCCATTTACCGGCCTGGCCCAGGGCGCTGACAAACTCAACCCCGGCGACGACCTGCCAGGCATGGAAACCACTTTAAAAAATGCTAATGGTGCGCCGGTATCTTTGAAAGGCGCCGCTAAGACAAATGGATTGCTGGTCATGTTCTCCTGCAACACCTGCCCCTTCGTCATCAAGAACCAACCCATCACAAAAAAAGTGATGGACTATGCCAACGCACACGATATCGGTATGGTCATCATCAATTCTAACGAGGCACAACGCGGCGATGAAGACTCATATCAGGCAATGGTCAAATATGCGAAGGCCCAGCACTACTCCGTGCCCTATGTTGTGGACGAAAACTCAAGGCTTGCAGATATGTTCGGTGCGGGTCATACACCGGAAGTGTTTCTCTTCAATAGCAAGAATAAGCTCGTATATAAAGGAGCCATGAACGACAACCCTTCCGACCCTGATGGCTATAAGAAAATGTATGTGGAAGACGCCATCAATGCCATGATAGCCGGCAAAGAGGTGAACCCCAAATCCACCAAATCCATTGGTTGCGGTATCAAGAGAAAAGCATAGAAGCGTACTTTATCAAAACTAAAAGCCAGATACACGACTGTGCCTATATGGGTATACATTGATATAAAATTGACGTTATACACTAATGAAAACAAACACGTGGGATATTACAACTTTCTTTGTTTGATCTTATCGGAAATTTAATAGGGACAGATTTTGTATTTTTGCGTTTATTTGCATTTCAAAATTAGCATCAAAGTAAAAGAACCATGAACACCAGGTATGTAAACGTGTTAGCGTTGACGGTAATGTTATTAGTATCCGGCGACACATTTGCGCAAAAGGGGGCGGGCAAGAATACCTATTCAAAGTCGACAGACGCAAGTGGCATTGTATGGAAGAAGCAAGTGTACCGGATAGTGGACCTGGCTAAGAAAGAAGACAGCGGCAGCGGACTGACGGATGTAAACGAAGATAAGTCGCTCATCGAAATGCTGGCTAATGAGATTAAGGACGGAACACTTTCTGCATACACCAATTCAGAAATGCGTATCATCAATAAACTCACCGAAAAGGAAATTAAAATAATGTTCGGACCGAAACCTGATACGGCTATTGTTCAAGACCCCGCCACCGGGAAATGGTCGAACTCGATCACCAAAAAAGACTTTAACTACGACGCTGTGCATAAGTACAGGATACTGGAAGAGTGGTCTTGCCATCCTGCTACCGGCAGCACAGAGATACAGATACTGGCTGTGTGCCCTATCAGGGACATCATAGCACACGACGGCTCTTTACGAGGCCAGCAGCCTTTGTTCTGGCTGCGCTTCACCGAGGCAGCTCACGTATTTGACAGTTACCAGCAGTACCAGCCCAATAACACCATACCCAGCCACATCTGGGACGACTACTTTTCGTCGGAGGCCAAGCCCACGATCAGGTAGTTGTTGTAAGTTCTGCCCGAAACTAATAGCTTCGTGCTATGCCATATACAATTCATAAAGCCGCACTGCCACTGTTGTTTGTGCTGGTTAGCTTTCATGCGTTTGCCCGGCCGTCTTATGAGGGCATTACCTGGAAAAAGGAAGTGACGAGGGAGGTAGAGATCAGCAACAAAGAAGCCCCCACAGCCCGCCGCAACGCAAAGAAGCCTGCCGACGCCACACTCGTCGAACTGCTGATCAGCGCCGTTCGCGCAGGCCGGCTGGTAGCTTATTCCAATACCGATATCAACTTCTCCACAAGGCTCAGCATGGAAGAATTGGATGGCATGACCGCATCGAAACGCGATACATTCATGATCACAGACCCGGTATCGGGTGAGGAACACAGAAAGGTCGTAGCCCGCGACTTTAAGCCCGACGCCATTCACAAATACCGTGTGCTGGAGCAATGGACCTTCGCCCCATATACCGGCCGCACCGAGATTCAAATAGTTGGTATTGCACCCATCAGGGAGGTATTTTCAAGCGACGGCAGCTTTCGCGGCGTGCAGGCCATGTTCTGGCTTCAGTATAAAGACGCCGCACCATTTCTCGATAAATACGAGCAATCACACACAGACAGTAATATCAGAACGGGTATCTGGACTGATTACTTTTCTGCCGACAATAAAAGCGCACCCGTCGGCAGCATATGGCAAACAAAGGCCACAAGGATCATCACCATACCCGTGAATCGCGACGACACCGTTATTCATCATCTCAGGGATGAGGTGGCAGACAGCACGCTGTCAGAAGTTATCGCAGCACGAAAGTGCAATGGCATTATAACTTCTTACTCAGATTTCGATAGTGGCTTTAAGCATGTATTGCCGAAATATGGGATCAATGAAGGCTGGACTTTCGCGGCAGATACGCAGGCTATCACCGATCCGGTTACGCATCTGGAAGTTATAAAACTGATCACACGCTCGTTTCACTCCTATGACGAAGAGAAATTTGAGCTGCTGCAAAACTGGTCTTTTGATCTGGCCAGGGGCAGAACGACCATAGAGATCGTCGCGGTGGCGCCTGCCGGCAGGCCGGGAGGCGATGACCCGAAGCCTAAGATCGCTCCTATGTTCTGGGTTAAGTATGAAGACGTGCAAAACATCATCTACACCTACGACCAATACTATCCCGGCAACACAATGGCGAAGAACATATGGACCGACTACTTCCTCGCTGATGAGCGGCCTGTCATCCAAAAATGATATATGGTAGTGTCAACGTTCCGTGGCATGATTGTGCTGTTACCGCATTAAAACACAAGTGATGATCAACAAACACAATGACGCAACTATGAACCGCCCTGCTGGTGACCGTACTATAGACGCCCCAAGCCTGCTGCTGGACCTGCCGGCCTTTATCCGCCAGATACGGGCAGAAGATGAATGGAGGGACAACGACCGCAACAGCATTACCATTTTCAAGACCAATGACCTTCGCATCGTGCTCGGTGGGCTGCATAAAGATGCGGAGATGGTGCCGCATAAATCAGAAGGTGTAATGAGCATACAGGTGTTGGAAGGCAGCCTCAACGTTAATACCGACGAACTGGATGCCACACTGAATACAGGGCAGGTGATCGTCGTTCATAAGGGATGTAATTACCGGGTGGTAGCCACTGAAGAAGCCATATACCTGCTCACAATATCCGCCGTGGGCTGATTCCCGCCCCGGCACTTTTCAACTTGTCAGCCATTCA
>CAYNGS010000045.1:0-11160 GCA_964396625.1 uncultured Flavipsychrobacter sp. | reverse complement strand
TTTGAAAAGTCGCGGCCTCTACTACTACCCCATTCGTGGCGTTGATGGTAAGGCTTTGGCTGTTTACATCGCCTGCCACATTCGTAAACAGGATATCATTCTCGCCCTTCGCCAGCGACAATTTAGCAGTACTGACCAGTTCCGCTCCGCTGAGGAATACGGTAGCTTCGTCAATGTTCAGCTTCTGCGGAGTCTGTGCGCTGAGATTACCGACAAAGAGCATTGAACTGAATACTGCGGTAGAAAAGCGTAAGCGTTTCATAGAAAGTGTGTTTTTATAACGAAGAATAAGAAAGGTAGAAAATCCATAAATGTGAATCGCATCATTTCAAATAGTTAACAATACTTTGTATTTTCTTTTAAGGTAACGGTTGGCGCTATGCTCAAAGTATGTTTGTGGAATTTTCGCGGTTTCGTTTCTATGTTTTGGACGACGTTACCGTTTAATCCTAAATTTGCACCCTGAATTTAAAAAAACGCTATGGGCTACGAGGAAAGCACTGCCAGAAGAAGGTCGAACCAATATTTCCGCACCAGTATGGATATAGGCATGGGCATATTCTATACTGTAATTGGTTCGTTGATAGTGTATACTAAAGCGTTTGGCAATATGTCTATCCCACCGGCCGTAGCGTACATCCTCGGGGGAATGATGGTAATCGGTGGTCTTTTTCGCTTCATAAGGGGAGTGAGGGCGGTTTTGCCGAAGAAAAAAGATGCCGATGCTTCTGCATCTGAATAATCGCTCCCACGTTATGTACAGACCCGTATATTTGCACCCTGTTAAATTATTGTTACAACAGATATAATCACGCCCGAGTGTTAAATTAATGAGTAAAATTGCGCTTTTTATGCGATTGCTGAATAATATCTTTTTCATCTTATCCGTTTGCGTTGTGATGGCCTCATGTGATAATGCACCCGAACATCCGGATACCTTAAGCAAAGGAAAAATAGATATTACCGCAGACGAATCGTTTCAGCCTATTATAGAAGAACAACTGAAGATCTTTGACAGCAGCTATCCGGAAGCCAATATCACTATACACTACAAGCCGGAGGCGGAATGTTTCAAAGATTACTTCGATCATAATGCACGCATCATACTCGTCACTCGTGAATTGACAAAAGCAGAAAAGGAACTGTGTGAGCAAAAGAAGATATTTCCGTCTTCCGAGGCGCTTGCATCCGATGGCATTGCCGTTATAGTTAACAACAGTTCAGCAGACACCATACTTGATATGGATGGGTTAAAGGGCATTCTCACCGGTGTCTATAAAAAGAAATACACTGTAGTATTCGACAATCAATCATCAAGCACCATACGTTACATAACAGACTCTGTGCTGAACGGTGGTAAGCTCGGCAGCAATGTTTTTGCTGCCAAAGGAAATAAGGAAGTGATAGACTACGTTTCAAAAAATCCTGATGCCATTGGCTTTACGGGTATGAGCTGGGTCTATGCAAATGAAGACACGTCGGCAGCAGGCACCTTTATTAATAATGTTAAGGTTGTGGCGATGAAGAATGAGAAAGACCAACAGTTTTACAAGCCTTACCAGGCCTATGTTGCCTTGAAATCATATCCGCTGACGCGTAAATTATTTTATATAAACGGAGAGAGCTATCATGGATTGGGAACAGGGTTTGCCAATTTTTTAGGCAGCTATCGCGGACAGCTCGTTTTTCTTCATGCACATTTTTTTCCATTAAAAGCGCAGATAACAATCAGAGACGCAAAAGTCAACAATCAATAATTAGTTAACAATAAATATTACACAGGTACAATGAAGTACAATATGAGTAGAGTAATGATCATTTTTTGCGCGATGGCTTTTGCCTTCAGCGCCAATGCTCAGTCAACGCTTGATAATGGCATAAAGATGTATAACTACAAGCGGTTGCAAAGCGCCCGGTCTATCCTTGAGCCGCTTGCTGCTGCCGATCCCCAGGCCAATTATTATCTGGGCCTTACCTACCTGGAGTCAGGCGATCCATCGAAGGCAAATGCGACCTTCGCAAAATTTCCGGAAGACCCTGCCAATATATCCGGCACTGCGCGTGTGGCGTTTGCAACCAAGGATGCGGCAAAAGGTATGCAGATCGCAAAGGGGCTGGCGGGTAAGGTGAAGAAGAAAGAATGGATACCTGAAAAATATGCTGCTGACGCGATCACCTACACAACCGGCGGCGACTACCAGCAGGCGATAGCATGGTATAAAGACGTACTGACCAAGAACGACGATGCGAGCACCCACATTGCGCTGGGAGATGCCTACAGGAAGATCTCCGGCGGCGGCGGCGAAGCCATGGACAACTACGAGTCTGTTACCGCGAAGGACCCGAAAAATTCACTTGCATTGTCGCGTATCGGCGATCTGTGGTATGAAGCGAATAACTACCCCAGCGCGCTGGAGAACTATGCCAGGGCCAAGGACGCAGACAGTACAAATCCATTGCCATACAAAGCATTGGCATATGCTTACCAGCGGTCTGCAAAGTACCAGCTTGCCTTGCAGAATATGAAGAAGTACATGAAACTGTCGGACAACGCGCTGCCGGATAAGCTGAACTATTCCGCATTATTATACCTGGCGCAGAGCTATTGCGAGGCTGTGGGCTATGTGGGAGACATACTATCGAAAGAACAAGTAACCCAGGATCAGAAGATAGAGCTTACAGGTATTCTCGGCTATTCGCAGGCTGAGTGCGGAGATTCGGTGAAAGCGCTGCAGACACTACGCTCCTATTTTTCCATGCAAACTGCGTCGAAAATTAAACCGGGAGATTATATTCAGTTAGGAAAATTGTTCCTGAAGTTGGGTATGCTTGATTCGGCAGGGGTTTACTATAACAAAGGTATCGCCGGCGATACCGCGCAGAACAAAACAGATGTTTACCGCCAGATCGCTGAAGCCTTCCGCCAGAAAAAAGATTGGTGTAAGTCTGGAGACTGGTACAACAACCTGATCAAGTCTAACCCCAACACGCAGCCACTGGACTACTTTTACAGGGGCTACACCTACTACTATTGCAGAAGCTATGATGCAGCATTGAACGCGTTTACAGAGTTTGAAAACAAATACCCGCAGCCGCCCGCTTATTACTGGCATGCGAGAACATTGGCTGCAGTGGACTCCGAGGCGATGACCGGCGCGGCCACACCGTATTTTACAAAATGGATCGACTCTGTGGGACAGGATTACTATAAGCAGGGCGGCTCTAAAAAATCTGATATGAGAACTGCCTATGAATACCTGCTTGCCGTGAGCTTCAACAAAAAGGAAAAAGAGAATATTAAAATGTATGAAGACAAGCTGCGTGAAGTTGACCCGGACGACGGTGTGCTAAAGCAAATCGAAGGTGCTGAAAAAAGCGGAAGCGCGCCGAAGAAAGCAACTCCGGCCAAAGGGAAAAAATAACATCATTTTAGAAGCTGCCCTAACCGGCAGCTTTTTTAACGCCTGAAATTTATGGAAAGCAATACCGAAGAACTGAAATACCCGGTGGGCAAGTACAAGGCCCCCGGCTCCTTTACACCCGAGCTGATAAAGGAATGGATATCGACATTAAAGGCACTGCCGGCATGGATGGATGCCTGTATTGAAAACCTTGATGAGCAGCAAATGGAGGTTCCATACCGGGAAGGCGGATGGAATATCCGCCAGGTGGTGCACCACGTGGCAGACAGCCACATGAATGCCTATATAAGAGTGCGGTTGTTGCTTACTGAAGACAATCCCACAATAAAGCCATACATGGAAAGCGCGTGGGCCGAATTGCCGGATGTGGCTTCTGTTCCGGTTAATGTCTCTGTGACACTGCTGCATGCGCTGCACCGGCGGCTGGTGGCGCTACTGCAGGCGCTGCCACCCGATGCCTGGACGCGCACCTACTATCATCCCGAGCACAAAAGAGAGTTCCCGCTGTGGGAAGTCGTGGCAATGTATGCGTGGCATAGCAGGCACCACACTGAGCATATCAGGCGGTTGCGCGAAAGAATGAACTGGAGTTAACGATGGCATTGCCAAACATTAATAGTAGGGTAAAAAGTGCCCGATGTTAATAAGTTTCAAAAATTCCTATTACCTTTAATAAATAAATATTCTCTTTATGCAATCACTTTCGCCGTACGTAATTTACACTCATAGTATTTTCAGGTATTTCATCCTGCTGTTCGCGGTGATAGTGGTGATACAAAGCCTCATCGGGATGCTGAGCAAGAAGAAGTTTATGAAAACTAACCGGATGATGGCGCTGTTCTTAATGATCTGTTGCGACATCCAGTTGCTGCTTGGCCTGTCGCTCTACTTCTCGAACGGCTGGGCGTCCAAACTGACGAGCGGAGAGGCTTTTACTTCTGTCGGCAACCGTTTTTGGACCGTGGAGCATAGCGTGGGCATGATCGTGGCCATTATACTCGTTCACATGGGATATACCTACACCAAGCGGAATATGGACGACGACCGCAAGTTCAAAAGGCTCTTCTGGTGCGTGTTTGCCGCCATGTGCATCTTCTTTGCCATGATCCCCTGGGAAGGCAAGCAGGTTGTTGGCCGTCCGAATATGCCTACCTTGCACGTAGCGTCCTGATCCATGCTCAGAAAGATATTACAGCCTTTTTACACTGCATACGTAACCATCACTTTTCTCGTAAGCATACTTGCTGTATTCCCCTTCTTTGTGATCATCAGCCTGGGCAATAATGCTGCATCACGCAAGGCCATCTACACGATAATCCGCTACTGGTCGGAATGGTGGCTGTGGATCATAGGAATGCCGGTGACGCTGGTAGGGCGGCGGCCCGCAGCGGGACGGTACATTGTTGTGGTGAACCACATTTCGTATATCGACCCATTGGTACTATTTGCCGCTATACCCGGCTATTTTCGCCCGCTGGGCAAAAAGGAGATTTCCGCCATTCCGGTTGTAGGGTTTATATACAAGCAGATCGTGATCATGGTAGACCGCAGCAGCATGCATAGCCGGGCACGCAGCATGCGGCTCATGTGGCGGGTGGTGCACCGCGAAGGGAGCATCATCATCTTCCCCGAAGGCACTTTCAACGAGACCAGTAAGCCCCTGAAAGAATTCTACGACGGCGCCTTTCGCCTGGCCATAAACACACAGACACCGATACTGCCGATGGTGTTTCCCGATACCATCGATCGCTGGCACTTCAGCGGCTGGTGGAAACTTTGGCCAGGCACTAACCGCGTTGTTTACATGGAGCCGGTGCAGGTGGCCGGCATGACCCTGGAGCATGTGGCCGAGCTGAAAGACAGCGTCTACAAGCTGATGGAGAGCGAGCTGATAAAGTATAAACCATCGGCGGCCGAGGCCCGCAGGGCCTGAAAATGAGCAAAATAACAGGCCGGATGCGTGGAAATGACTTAAATTTTGATTAAACTTGCAAAAAATAGGATTTAATTATAAAAAATTCGGTGAAAGTCATATTTTTATCGCTCGGGAATCCATTTCTTTAAAATTGTTAACTTGAACAAAAGGTTTATATGCAAAAAGGAATTTTAAAAAGTACCTCAAAACTGGCGGCAATGCTACTCGTTGTTTTCAGTTTAAATGCTTACGGACAGGACATAGTGAAAATAAGGAACCAGAATTTTACCTCTTATTTTTCAAAAACGCAGCATATTCCCGTTTTGGTTGTTTACTCACTGACTCCCGACCTTTTTAACTGTTTCAAAATGAAGGGCGAGAGCAACATAAGGCTGGGTGCAGACCCCCAGTTGCCGGATGCTACCAACCTTGCCGATGATTATGCAAACTCGCTGTTTGACAATGCACAGATGATGGCTCCCGAAGAGAACACATGCGACCGTGACGCCTATACAGAAAGCTACTACTTTACTAACGTAATGCCGATGCCCAAGGATCTTTACAAAGCGCTGTGGGAAAAGCTGCATGAGAAAGAAGTGGTGAAGGCAAAGAAGTTCAAGAAAGTGAAGGTATTTGCAGGTACCGTGGGCCGCAACTGGGTCATTGGCCGCGACAATAATGTGATCGTGCCGGAATGGTGCTGGAAAGTGATATACATACCCAGCACCGACGAATACCTGTGCTACGAATTCCACAATATTGAGCCATACAATCCGAAGGACAACCTGGCAAATCATAAGGTGGATATAAACACTATAGAATCGCTGGCCGGTGTGCATTTTGTAAACGGTGTGATCAGCGCCACTTACGTTACTTCTACTGCAAGCAACTAAGCCGCATACCTAATGTTATTTGGAAGGTGCGAATGCCACGGCGTTTGCACTTTTCCGTTTTATAGCCTTGAGACGATACTGCAGGGACGACCAGCACTGATGCCAACATAATCACCTGACTATTGTCATGTTTTTTTATGCCCCGGCAAAATACTTTTGCCGCTAAAATCCCAGGGGCATGAAAAAAGGAAAAATAGCCGGCTGTGTTGTGCTACTACTTGCGTCACTTAGCCTGGAGGCACAGCCAGTTGCCGGTAAGGCTGAATCCGCAAAAAAGGAGACCCGCGAAATCTATGAGCGAAAGGGCAAATTCTTCCTTTTCTGGGGATACAACCGCTCGGCCTACAGCCATAGTGATATCAGGTTTAAAGGAGACGGCTATAACTTCACCATCAACGACATAAGAGCAACGGATGATGCAACAAACCCATCGTCGGTATACATAAAGCCCAATACATTTACCGTACCGCAGTTCAACTATCGCGTTGGTTATTTTCTGAGCGACAAGAACTTTGTGTCGTTTGGCAGCGATCATATGAAGTACTCGATGTCGAAGCAAACGACGCGGCTGAGCGGCTCTGTAACCAAAGGAAACAACATCGGCACGTATTCCAATACGGAGGTAGTAGTGGGCGAAAACAGCGACGTGGGTAACCCCGGACCATCGATAGCAGACAACCTGCCCAAGGGGTTTGTTTCGAACTTTGAACATTGTGACGGATTGAACGATTTCAGCTTTGAAATGGGCAGACTGGAACAGCTATGGATATCGAAGAACCGGAAGCATGCGCTTGCCGTAGCCGGCATAGCAGGAGCGGGCATGGTGATACCCGATACAGATGCCGATGTGCTGGGCCAACCGCCAAAGCACGATATGGACGCTAATAAGAAAGCTTACCACCTTGCCGGATACAGCGTGTCAGCATCAGTAGGACTGCAGGCGGACTTTTTCAAACACGTGTTCTTCCTGGTGCGCCTGAAGGCCGGATACATAAACCTGCCAGACATTAATACCACTGTGTATGGTGGCAAGGCCAGCCAGCACTTTACCTTCATAGAGCCAATGGGCGTACTTGGGTACACTTTTGCTTTGTAAGACGAAAAAGTGCAGTCAGCCTTTCTTTGCTTTTTTTGTTGGCTTTGCTTTCAGCGAGCTCACATAGTCATAGCTGAGATCGAGCCAGGGCTTGAGCTCGCTTGTTTTTTTCAGAAGGCTGTCTGGCACTGTCACGTATTCTTTTTGAATGATGCCGTATGACAGCACGAGGGTGGTCTTGTACTTTTTCAGAAATGCCTCCCGCTCTGTTTCAGGCAGCCGCAAGGCTACGAAGCCGTCTTTTGAAAGGTAGCTGTACATATTACCGTTTAGCGATGTGTAGGGGATCGTAGCGCCCTTGCGCACTGCCTGCGTGTGCGACGCCACCAGTTTGTTATACAGGGTCACTTTGTCCTCCATGGAAAGTTCAGCTGCTGTCATGTTGTTTTATTTGTTTACGTTTCACAGTTACTTTTTAAGGCGGCCACCGAGCCATGCACAGGGCAGGGGCAGAATAGTGACGCTGATGGAAAACCACAGGGGTGTCTTGCCCCACATTATTACCAGGCCCGAGATACTAATGACGAAACCTATGACACCCAGTATCATGGCATGCCGTAACGGATTGTCCGGCGCTAACCGGGCCGTAAGATAAGCGCCAGATGTATTGTAAATGGCCCGGCACAATAAAACTAAGACAAAGACCCATGCCGGGTTATCGGGTGCACCCAGCTTCAGTAACCCTTTTCGCTCCAATATTACATCCGTTACCACCGAGAGGAAGAAAATGACAACGAACCCCGTCAATATGGCCCCAATGCTTTTGAGTGTTCTCATGCTACTGTTTTTTACTTTCGCTATGGCTGGACGCCTGGCAAAGGCCGAAAAAGTTTCCGGAATCATCTTTAAACATGGCCTCCGGTTTCTCGCCTATCTTTGTTGGTGCCTTTATAAACTCAACTCCTTTTGTTTTCAATTCTTCATAGGTTGCGAATACATCGACACACTCGAATACCCCGAAGCCGAACGCCATCGCCTTAATAAGTTCGGCCAGCTTTTCCGAGGTATCTTTTTTGAACATAAGCTCATTGTTAACGGGTATAAGTGTTATTTCGATATCCTGCCCTTTGGGTGCAACTGTGAGCCAGAGGCCATCGTTGCCAACCGGCACATTCATTTTTACTTCAAACCCGAGTTTGTTTACATAAAAATCTTTTGCGCTGTGCACATCGAGGACAAAAAAGCTGGTGTGCGAGAGTTTGGTGATCATCTTGTTTGGTGTTTTTGCAAAAGAATAATTTGTTAACGGGTTTCTGTTGTTGAAAATTGCTGTTTATCCCAACCCATGTATGCGACAAAGCACTGAGGAATATACTGCATAGGCGACGCAGCGACCTTGCTGTTCATAGCCTGCGCGCTCACCGCATAGCCCGAAGGACTAACACCGAGGTGCTGCCGGAACAATTTGTTAAACGAACTCAGGCTGCTGAATCCAAGGGTGTAGCATGTATCTGAAATAGTGGCGCCGGCCTGCAACAATTCCCGGGCTTTACCTATCCTCAGCCTTGTAACATACTGATGCGGTGTGATGCCATACATCTGCCGGAACAGCCTGAGAAAATGAAATTTTGACAGGCACGCCTCTGAAGCAATGCAATCAATATTTATAGGGTCCAAATAATGGCGGTCGATGAATAGTTTTGCATCCACCATTCGCCGGTACAGATATAACCTGGGGTAATTTTCGGCTGACATTTCAGTTTGCTTAGCGAACGATCAGTAAATATAATGATAATTCAGTGCTATGAGCAGCGGGCCATTTCCCCAGCGTAAAAAATAAAAATTTTGGGGCGATAAAAATACTACTTCATTGATAATCAAACGTTTGTATTTCCCACATCACCCCATCATTTCCCCACATTTCCCCATGCTTTTTGATCGGTTTTTTTTGGTTTGTCCAGTCCGATCATATTGTAATTTGTAGCATTGCTATGTAAAAATAGTAAATCGCGCGATTGCTTCTCCACACGGCTATCACACCGAGCTCAACGTGTGCATCGCAATGACGAGCTGTTTGTTGGGTTCTCAACGGCAGAGGGTACTTCAGCGCACCGGTATCTGTGTTTGCCATACCGGGATACTGCAAAAACCATTGATTTTGACATAAAGGTCGTGCAACGTTCTGAAAGAAAAAAAGCGAAGTTTTATGATAGTACGTTTTTAGCACTGTCATAGAACGCAGGCGCTCCATGACAGAAAAAATTTTGTTGTGCCAAAGGGCTTTTTAATAGCGGAACGTAAAAAAATCAGTCGTACCGTGAGCCAAAGATTAATATTTATTGAAGAACCAGAATATTTTTGCATTAGGTAAATAACCGGCACTATGATACAGGCTATAAAATTTGTTTACTATACAATAGCTTTCCTGCTGGAACTGGGTATGGTAGGGGCATTTTTTGTATGGGGTTACCGCCAGGGCTCTGAAACCCTGACCAAGTATCTATTTGGTGTAGGGCTGGCAGCATTGGTGATCACGTTCTGGGGTCTGTTCCAGGCGCCGAAGGCTACGCACCGGTTTGGGTTTGGGTTGAGGATGATATGCGAGATCGTACTTTTTTCTTTGTCGGCGCTGATGCTATGCAATGCGGGCTACAAAACAGCCGCCGCTGTTTTTGGCGCGGCTACGGTGCTGAAGGAGCTACTTACTTTTGTGTTCAAGGATGAATAAAGGTTAGTCTCTTTCGAGGACGAAACGCCATGTGATCGCGCTGAGGATACTGCCCAAAACAGGCGCAGCGATAAATAACCATAGCTGGCTGACGGCAGTACCGCCCACCAGCAAAGCGGGGCCGATGCTGCGCGCAGGGTTTACAGACACCCCTGTAATGGGTATGCCCACAATATGAATGAGCACCAGCGACAGGCCGATGGAAATGCCGGCAAAGCCGCCATGAATATTCTTGGTGGAGGTGGAACCAAAAATGACAAAAAGAAAAATGAATGTAAAAACCGTCTCGGCAATAAAACCGGAAAGTAAATTATAGTGCGCCGGTGATGCGGCATCGTAGCCATTTTGCCCTAATCCGTTTGCCGCTAGGCTGTATTCCGGCCGGCCCGATGCGATAAGGAATAAAATGCCTGCACCGGCAATGGCGCCGAGTACCTGGGCTACAATATAAAGCCCGGCCTCTCCTGCCTTCATGCGACCGGCGACGACCATGCCGATGGATATGGCGGGATTGATATGACAACCTGATATGTGCCCTATGGCGTAGGCCATTGCAACTACCGACAGTCCGAACGCAAAGGATATGCCCAAGAGGCCAACGCCGGTGGTGCCGTTGGCACCCGCAATAACGGCGCTGCCGCAGCCCATTAGAACAAGGACCAGTGTACCGAAAAACTCGGCCGAAAACCGTGAGAAAATGTTTGTTTCCATTTGATGTTAATTTAGAAGGATATGAAAGATATAACAAATGATCTAAAGTGCATGTTATTTTTTTGTAATAATGGAAGCAGCATTACTGCATTGGAAGCGGGACGCTTCAATATTTTGGGACGAAGCGGCATGCTTCGACCAGTGGGGGCTTCGACCAATTGGGGTGGACCTATGTGTAACCTGTGTGTGGCGTTGTTCAAGCGTGGACGCTTGAAGCTATACGGGACCTATACGTCCGGTTGAATGGAATGCCGACAGATATATCAACCCTGCCTACAGGCTGGCTGGCAATCAACTAATAAACCCAAGCCCACCGGCAGGCAGGCAATCAACTAATAACCCAATAACCTACCTTTGCAGCGTTTTTCAAAACATATATGCCTGAAATAAGACCCTTTTTAAGATTGAGTGGCCTGGAGCCGCTGATCCCAGCGACGGTGAAACGCGATCAGCTG
>CAYNGS010000044.1:0-11310 GCA_964396625.1 uncultured Flavipsychrobacter sp. | reverse complement strand
CTTCTTTTTCGGCGATCTGAACGAGGACAGTGTAACCAATGGCGCCGAGACGTTCCGTTTTAGTGATTTGATAAGAGATAAGGCTGGTTACCAGCTTATGGATGACCTGGGAACGAAACCCAGCGTTTATTACCTGCCGCCGGCAGCCAGGAACTTCCCGTTTGAGAAAGGACTTGAAAACGAAAAGGAAAAAATTTGATCACTAAAAATTATTCAAAGTGGAACAGTCAACTTCGTTACAAAATGAAAAGACCCCCTTACTTCAAAAAATTCAGAATAACGGACGGCACGGAAAAGTAGTTTTAACCGATGAAAAGATCATAAGCGACTTGCTTCCCCAGAAGTTTGGCAGGCGGGGAATGATATGGACGGCGATCTTAGTAATGTTTTGTCTTGTAGGCGCCTTTGCCTACTATCGTCAGTTAAGGTACGGCTTGATCGTGACCTCTATGCGAGATTATGCATCATGGGGTATATATATATCTAACTTCGTCTTCTTTGTGGCCATCAGCCTTGTTGGCTCACTGATAACTGCAGTGCTACGACTGTCGGGCGTTCACTGGAGCACCCCGCTGACACGGATAGCTGAGATCATTGCAGTTGCAGCAATTACGTTTGCGGCGATCATCATAATCGTGGATATGGGCCGGCCTGAGCGGTTCTATAATCTTTTTCTTTACGGCCGTCTTCAGTCTCCCATTATCTGGGACGTCACGGTTATCACCACCTATTTTTTTATTAGTTTGCTTTTGCTCTATATTCCACTGTTGCCGGACATGAGGATATTGCTGGCCGGTGGAGAAAAGAAGGGCATTTACAAATTCTACGCTTTTCTCGGGTCGTTCTGGAAAGGAACTCACCTGCAATTCCGTATCAGTAAGAAGGCGATAAATATTCTTTGTATATCCATCGTTCCCGTTGCCTTCAGTATCCATACTGTTACATCGTGGTTATTCGCCACTACGTACCGGCCTGGTTGGGACAGTACGAATTTCGGTGCATATTTTATTTCCGGGGCGTTTCTTGTCGGAGCTGGAGCAGTCAGCGTGGCTATGTATGTATTTCGCAGGTTTTATAAACTCGAAAGCTACATAACTAACGACCATTTTGACAAAATGGGAAAGATCGTTGTACTGCTGGGAATGGTATACTTGTATTTTAACGTGAACGAATATCTCATTCCGGCTTTCAAAATGAAGAAACCGGAAGCTGCCTTTCTTAACGGCCTATTTGTAGGGGAGTTTGCGCCCATTTTTTGGTCTGCCATTTTAGGAGGTATGATCATTCCAATGATAATTCTGTTGTTTAAGAAGGGCCGCCAGCCATTGCCAATGTTTATATGCGGAATCATGATAGTCATTGGCGCATGGTTCAAGAGATACCTGATTGTTACTCCCACGTTGTTACATCCATTCTTGCCAATGCACAATGTTCCGGCAAGTTACAAGCATTATTTCCCGAGCTGGGAAGAGTGGGCGATAGCGATGGGTTCATTAGCAGGCGCTCTGCTGGTCATCACAATATTTGCGAGAATTTTTCCCATCATTCCAATCCAGGAAACTATAATTGAGCAACATGAAAAAGATATTAAACATTAATTATACCGGCGCAATATGCGCTCTGCTGCTAAGTACCGCTCCATCGCTGGCTCACGCGCAGGATGATGCCAGGAGCCCGTTGGTTGTAGGCGTATCTTACTATTCGATAGACAATAAGCTGCCTTACCTGATGGTCAACGCGAAGTCAAAGGTTAATGGAAAGTTTCAACCTGTAAATGGTGCTGTGATCAAGCTGTACCTCGATAAGGATTCCTCGGGGAAAGGGCTCGGATTAATTGGGAAAGTTGTGACGAACGAAAAAGGGAAAGGTGGCACGGATATCCCCCCGGCCCTGGAACAGATATGGAAGGCTTCGGCTACCCATACTTTTATGGCGGTGACGGACAAGACAAAACAGTTTGATGAGACCAATACGGAGATCAGCGTTGCGAAAGCGCGGATAACAATTGATACTGCCGATGATAAAAACGTAACCGCTATGGTTACTGAGTTCAAAGGAAATGCATGGGTGCCTGTAAAGGGCGTAGATGTAAAACTTGGAATAAAACGCCTTGGTGGCGACCTTCAGATCGGTGAAGAGCAAAGTTATACAACTGATTCGCTTGGCCAGGTAAAAGGGGAGTTCAAAAAACTAGGTATGCCAGGCGATGCTGCAGGCAATCTTGTCCTCGTGGCTAAAGTTGAAGACAATGATCAGTACGGAAATCTCCGTATTGAGAAATCAATCCCTTGGGGCGTGAAATTTGTCGCCGGGTATGATTTTGGGAAGCGAGCACTTTGGGCGTCGCGTTTCCATTCGCCGTTTTGGCTGGTGTTTATGGCTTATGCAATCGTGATCAGCGTGTGGGGTACGCTTATTTACCTCGTATTTTTGCTTATTAAGGTCAAGAAGCTGGGGCACGAAGAGCAGACACTGAAATAGCTGACCAAACATTTGTTGACAGAGGCCGTGCTGAAAATCAGCGCGGCCTCTGTTATTGAAAGGGGTCCGAAGGGCGCATCGGTATGTGGTCGGCAATTTATCTGTTAAACTCGAAGCCCTGTCTGCATCGAGCAGACAGGGCTTCGAAAATAATATGCGTTCTATTTTATTTTACTATAGCTTCTTCTAACATAACCTCAAAGAAGTAACCATAACCGAAGTCCTTATTGAGTGTTACCTTTCCTTCAAGCGTGACTATGTCTCCTATCTTTACTGCTGCTTCTGATGTAATTGTCAGGTCGAATTTGCCATTAAATTCGGTTCCATCCTGGAGGTGTATCCAGTTCTTATCCATGATCGATGGGCTATACTTCGTAACCTCGCCTTTGATGATCACTTTTTTCCCGGCAAGTGCTTCTTTTTTTGCAAACAAATCTGCTATACTTATTCCATCTTTGGCAGCAGTGATCGTAAGTTGTTTTTTGACTTCGGCTGCTGCCTTCCTGGTATATCCGGGGGATGCGGTCTTATGAGCGGCGATGTCTGTTGTCGCTGACGGGTTTTCATTGGGGCCGGGTGCCGAGCTCACACCGCCAAGGAAAAGCACCTCGTCAAAAGTTCTATGAAGTTCTTTGCTTTCAAATTTCTTCATGGACAGCCCCCCCGTATAATAATACGTTTCTCCTGCCTTTGCCTGCATTAGCGGCACGGCGAGCCATTCCAGGGAATCGACCTCTTTTACATGCAAATAAGTATATGATGTCGTTTGCACCACTTCCTGAACGGTGATCTTATGAAAAATTGCCTTTCCGTCAGGTGCCTTCGGGCGCGGAGCGGATTTGCAAACGATGGCCGTCGCCATAACACCAAAAACTATAATTATTTTTTTCATCGGTCTCTGTTTAAGTGAGGCGAAGTGATCAACGGTCATTTTCGCCTACAGTTTTTCAATATGCAATTTTAAAACAGATGCGTAATTAATTAGATGAACAAAGTCATGTTTTTCTATGATTAAGGTCATAAAATTTCACTCCCTCTCTGAGATAATTTTACGTCGTTTAATAGTGTCCTGAAAACAACGTATGCAGGACGTGTTCATAAAAAGTAAATAAGTAGATAATGAATAAATATCCGATTGTTTTTCTCGTTTGTTGCATAGCGTTTTTTTTGGGCTCTTGTTCGCGTATGTTCCATAAGAACACAAAGGGTGCACCCAAGGATTATGTGGTTTATCCGCCACCGCCTGATACCGCCAGGATACAATATCTTACCACGATCAGCAGTTCAGCAGCAATGGGCAAGCGTTCAAAGTTTTCAACGTTTGTTACGGGGCCTGAAGTGGTGTCGCAAATGAGCAAGCCATATGGTATGTCACTGCATAACGGCAAGTTGTATGTATGCGATCCGGGCATTGGCGGCCTGGAGGTAATAGATTTCGACAGGAAGAAGTATTCCAACTTTATTCCGGGTGGCACTGGCCAGTTGAAGTCACCGCTAAATTGCTATGTTGATAAGAACGACTATTTGTACATAGCTGATCCGGAGCGTCACGAGGTCGTGGTTTTCGACAGTGTTGACAACTTCATCTACAAGCTTAGCGATACCGGCAACTTTAAACCTACGGATGTAATGGTTTTTGGCGACCAGGTATGGGTTACCAATCCGGATAATCACCGGTTGAATGTTTATGACAAACATACTCACACATTTGTGAAGTATTTCGCGGAGCAGTACGGCGTGGGAGATGATGGATTTTTATACTCTCCTTTTAATGTTTTCGTGAACGATGAAAAAGTCTACATAACCGATTTTGGGGATTTTAAGATCAAAGAATTCGGGTTCGACGGAAAATTCATTAGCTCCATCGGTAGCTATGGTACCGGTATAGGGCAGTTTGTTCGCCCGAAAGGGATAGCCTGCGACAACGACATGAATCTCTTTGTTGTCGATGCGGGATTTGAGAACGTCCAGGTGTTCAATAAAAGCGGACAATTGCTCATGTTCTTTGGCGGCCCATACAAAGGCCCGGGCGATATGTGGTTGCCAGCTAAGGTCATAATTGATTATGATGACCTCAGTTATTTCAAGAAGTACGTTGACCCGCAGTATGATTTAAAATACCTGATCATAGTTTCAAATCAATACGGGCCGGATAAAATAAATTTCTACGGTGCGGTTTCACCGCATCACTAATTATTGATGCAAAATGCAAAAGGGGCAAAATGGTAACGCAGTTTATTATTTAAGTTTCATAATAGTTGTTTTTTTTCTAGGGTGTTCCGTAAAACAGCGACACAGTGCTCTGACGTTTTTTTTCGATGGGGTAGACAATGCGGGTTTCTTTAATGACTACCTGTCCAAGGACTCTGTCAGTAAAGACGCTATAGCGAAAAGAGAACAGTTGTTACAAAAAGTCAGACCGGATCTTTTTGTACACAGGCCGTTCAAAGAGAAAAAATGCGAACAGTGCCACACGCCAGACAAACATCTTAAAATGGCTATGCCCGGCCTTTGTTTCCAATGCCACAAAAATTTTACAGAAACATATTCCTACGTTCACGGTCCGGCCGGTTCAGGTAGTTGCCTGAAATGTCATAATCAGCATTCGTCAAAATACCCGAAGCTGCTGATTCGGCAAGGGCAGCAGATATGCCTCTATTGTCACAGCTCCGCGCTGGTATTTAAGACTAAGTATCACCGGGACATTGAGGACGCTGAGTGCACGATGTGTCACAATCCGCATGGCGGCAGTAACCGGTTTATGGTGAAAGACGCGATTGTAAAGAATCTGAACGGTTTCCTGATGAACAGCCTTGGCACGAGGCACTTATATGCCCAGGTATTTTTCGCGTCGCCTGGCGACTTCACGAAGAGATCGGAAATTGCTATTTTGAATGATGACGGTGAGGTTGTATCCTCGGCATATACCGATCTGGCAGGTCGGTTTTCGCTTGTTAATCTGCATCCTGATGAAAATTATACGTTCAGGTGCCGGGAACTGGGTGCAGACGCTAAAATAAATATTTCGGACAATGAAGGAGCGATCGTTTACGTGGTTGAGAAAAACAAGAAGGGGCGATATACTTTCGATAAAAGTGCGTATGAGACTGCTCATACCAAAATAAATGCTGCTAACCCGGTATCCGCCGAACTCAGGAAGGAGGAGCCTGGATCAAGTCTGATTTCTCCCGATATTGATAAACTCGTTGGCGTTGATAAAAAGACAGAAACTGGGGCAGGGATCGCAGGTCAGCAGGACGGTGTTTCGTCGCCCCGGGCGGGGATAGACAGTACGCTGCCGCGAGCAGTCGATAGGCCGTCACAGTTCGAGGCTGTTCCGGCGAGCAACGTTGCTCCTGAATCTGCAACAGGAAAGGGAAAGATAGTTGTGAAGGCGCTGCCGGATCAACCAACCGCCGAGGAGCGTGCCAACTTAAAAAAGCCAGGTGAAGCGACAAGTGGGGACAAGCCCGTTGCGGCAGAAAAAGCACCCGATACGGCCAGCTACAAGGGGAAGATCGTGGTTAAAAACCTTCCCGACGACAAAGCAGAAGCAGTTGACTCACGGAAGTCAGGGAACGCAGCCAGTGGTGCAAAAAAATACAAGGCGACAGGGCTGACGCTTGAAAAGCTTGCAGAGCAGATCGCACCATACTATGGAGGAACCATCGTATGTGTGTTGAACGATTCTGAAGATCTGCTCGGGATAGGGAACGTGAATGAAAAAGGCAATTTCCTGCTCAATGATTTTTTGCCTTATTATCATATCAATCTGCCGGAAAAGAGCAAAGGGATCCTTTCGCAAATTGTGTTTTTGAACAGCAAAATGGAGGTGATAAAGACTATAAACCGCCGGCCGTACGACGGTCAGTTTTTGTATGAACCGTGCTCCGTCTCTTATGAGGCAAATGTGATGGAGATCAGCGGCGACAAGGATGCACGGCCTTTTTCAAGTATTTATTTCGACAATGGGAAATCTGACATTACTCCTTCCGGCAAAAATGAGCTCAACAAGATCGCTGAATTCCTGATTAAGAATCCGCAGAGTTCTGTGCTGCTGGTAGCGTATAGTAGTTCGAAAAACAATGCAGGGCTTTCAGCGGATCGTGTAAAAGCTTCCCAGCATTACCTCGAATCGCAGGGCGTGAGGCGCAGCAGGATCAGCGGGAGAGGGTACCGAAACGCTGAGCAAGGCGATGCGGAGAAGAATAAGGGAACCGGCGAAGGACACCGGGCTAATAGCAGCATTGACATTTTCATAAAATGAACATGAAAAGCATTTTAATCGAGCGGTATTTACAAACAGGTGAACTCAAGTATTTTAGGATCCTTGTTGTCTTCTGTTTATGTCTGTCCCTGTCACCAATCTCTTATGCTCAAAACAGTATCCTTTCGCTTGGCATGTGGAATTTATCTGCTCTGTCGGGAGAGATAAAGGTGGGCGGACTGTACGGATTTGGGCGAACGAATTCCTACGGCATCGACAACACGGAAAAAACCTCTAATTATTACGGGGGACTGCTGATAAAATCGAGCAGCTATATATGGAATCCGAATTTCCTGATCGTTGATATTGACGGCGGGTATTCTCCTGAGTCGCGCCAGGACGTATACCTCGTTTTCCAGAACCATAACGATATTATCAACATGAGGAAGCTGCACTTGGGTGCGACTTTTTTTCCAAAGAAACCGGTCACCCTTAGTACCTATCTTAACTACAATGACCTTTATGACATTCGTGAGAACCTGACAGATATTAAGACCAATAGCAGAAACTATGGAGGTACATTCGGCTACAGCAACAAATTTCTTCCGTTGTCACTCGCCTACAGCAAGACCGACTGGGACACACGGGAACTTGGCACAGATCGTCAGTTCTCTTACGTGCAGGAAAACGCCGAGGGACGAATTTCCAGGTCGTTTGGTGTAAGCGACAAGAATGACCTGATATATACACACAACGACTACACGAGGCGGGAATACGACATTGTAGCCCCAATAAGAAATATCACCGACAATATAGCGCTGCTAAACAGTTATTTCTTTGACTCGGCAAAAAAGACGCATTTTAACTCGAATATACTCGGCACCAACCAGGTGGGGAGCGATAGTTTTAAACAGTTTCGGGCGACGGAAAATTTTTATACGCAGTTGCCTCATAGCACGACCTTTAGTACAACCTACGGATACAGCTATGTAGAAAGGTCCATTGAAAGTTTAGGATTGCATAATCTCAGTGCCATTTTAGGAAATCAGCTTTACCAGAGCCTGCATACTGACATCATATACGAATACAACAACGCCCAGGATTCGTACCATGAGATAAACAATAAGATCGGTATCGGATTCATGTACACTAAGAAGATTCCCACTGAAGGACTTTTGACTATTGGGTATAACTATAGCCGGATGCATGAAAAACGAACGAGTAAGGACGAGTTATTGAATATTTTTAATGAAGAGTACATACTTTCTGACAGTCGCAGAACATTGCTCAAGCGGCCATATGTGGACTCATCCAGTGTCATCGTGAAGGATGCGAATGGTGCACCATATCAGAACAATCTTGACTATACGCTGTCGTCAGATGGAAATTATCTGGAAATCCAGCGCGTGCCAGGTGGACAAATTCCAGATAACGGACACGTATTTGTTTTTTATCGGGCCACCCAGCCGGGAAAATATAGCTATGACGCTAACCTTAACTTTTTTTCAATTAACCTGACCTTATTCAAAAAGTTATTCTCGGTATATTTTAGATCTAACAGAACGGATTACGCGAATGTGACCGCCGCGGATTTCCTGCTTTTAGACTATTTAACTGAAAACATTTATGGAACCCGCCTTGAGTATAAGTTTCTGAGTGGAGGTGTGGAGTACGATGACTACCAGAGTCAGTATGTTCCTTACAAAATGACACGCTACTATCTGACTTTAACGGGCAATTACCAGCAAAGGTTGTTGTTTTCCGTGAATGGAAACTGGCGCGATTACAAAATTCCCGGTGAAGACACTGACCGCGTTTATAAGGATGTTTCAGCAATGGTAGCCTATTCCATTAATACTAAAACAAAACTTGACTTCAACACCAGCTATCAATCTCAGCATGGCAGGCTTATTAATCTGGACCTGGTCACCGCCAGGGCCAGGCTGTCAACCTATTACCGGGGACTCACGCTTTCTGCAGGGATCGATTACTACGATCGTATTTATCTGGACAACCAGAAAGTCAGCTACCTCGGTGGAAATTTACAAATAGTTAAAAATTTTAAATACTAATGTATGCGCAGTAAATTAATTTCGTTGCTAATAATATTGTCAGCAGTTTTTTTTAATGCTTCCGGCCAGGCCGACTCTACAAAAAAAAGCTGTTCTGACATTGCTTGTCACGGCAGTCTGCTAACTCCTGAGGTAGTGCATCACCCGGTGAAAAGCGGTTGCGACAAGTGCCACCAGAGCACAGGCAAGGAACACCCCTTGAAAGATGTGAAGGGATTTACGCTGACCAAGGATATACCTGGTCTGTGCTATAAATGCCACGATGAGAATAATGTGCAGGCCAATGTTCATCCGCCGGTGCAGAAGGGTAATTGTATGGAGTGTCACGTGCCGCACAGCTCTCCCGACAATAATTTGCTGAAAAAATATCCCACCGGACAGGTTTGCGCTCAGTGCCACCAGACACTGGAATCGGCTAATAAGAGGGTAAAACATGAACCCGTAAAGCAGGGTGAATGTGCAAAATGTCATGACCCGCACCAGTCTGATTTTGGCAAACTATTGATTGCCGAGCCTCCTGCCTTGTGCCTCAAGTGCCATAAGAAACAGGCAGAAGAAGTGAAAATGGACAACGTGCACCCTCCTTTCCAGAACAATTGCCTGAATTGCCATAGCCAGCATAGCTCGTCTGAAGACCATCTGCTCAACTTAGCGCCTGAGAAGCTGTGCGTATACTGCCACGACGATATGCAAAAAAGAGTAGATAAAGCCGCGACGGTGCACGGCGCGCTGACCGATAAAAGAACCTGTCTCAATTGTCACTCGCCGCACGCCTCCGGTGAAAAGAAATTCCTGGTGGCAGATGTCAAAACCCTGTGCTTAAGTTGCCACGATAAGACAATGACAGTCGGGACCAGGAGGATAAATAATATTAAGCAAACGCTTCAGAAGAGCAAAAGCGTGCATGGAGCAATAGACAAGGTTGGCTGCGTTGGCTGTCACGACCCGCATACCTCTGAAAATCCGTTCTTGCTGAATAAAGCGTTTCCTGCAGGCTCCTATGCCGTGGCAAACAAAGATAATTTTGCCCTCTGTTTCTCCTGCCATAGAAGCGAAATGCTGGAAAAACCGGTTACTTCCACCGCCACCGGGTTCAGGAATGGCGACAAAAATCTGCACTTTGTTCACGTTAACGGCACGAAGGGGCGAAACTGTACGATCTGTCATGACCCACACGGCTCACCCAACGACCACCTGATAAATGATAAGGCGCAGTTCGGCAGCTGGGATATGGCGCTCAGGTACCAATCCACCGAAAATGGCGGTTCTTGTGCCCCGGGTTGCCATGCCGAACGGAAATATGAACGGACTGTTGTGATAACCAATCCTGCTACGCCAAAGAAATAGGTTGTCCCGTTTCTGCCGATGATCAAGGCCTTAGCCGCCTGATGGTAATTGACGTTCCAGACCCCCAAAACAGCCGGGAAAGGGAGTATTTAGCCGTTTCATGCAGGATATTTCACTGAGTCTCCTAATATCCGAAGCGCCCATTCTGGCGCTATGACGGTCGATTTTATGCATGTGCTTAATGCATGATCTCTATCATAAATTCTCATGACTTCACTCATTTTTATACATGTGTCGCCCCTATATTTTTGTGTAAAATAGTCCTTAAATACATAGTGAACATTCGGAGGGAAAGGAATAATTCACAATAGCATAAAAATCGATATAGTTGAGAAGAATAAGCTGCGATATCTGTCCGAATAGTTCTTGCCTCATCAAGAAAAATTTTGTACCCGAGTGGTCAAATTTTATTGAGAAGGAAAAGTACCAGGCGTTTTATAAGAAGGATTACTCCGTCATTGGTGTTGGCAGCCCGGTAGTAGGACTCTATATAGTTCAGAGCGGAATGATCAAGGAGTTTATTTTAAGGCCGCATAACGATATCGAGATCGTGAGGTTTGCCAATGAGGGGAAGGTGTTCGGACATACGGGATTTGAGAACAACTTGTATTCGTTTGGGGCAGACGCAAAGATCGATTCGATCGTTTGCTTTTTTGTCAACGAGGCGCTCAACGAGATGTATGTTACTAACCCGAAATTGTTGTATGATCTTATGCTGTTTTATTCTAACGAGCATAGCGAATCGACTTATCGCCTCATGTCCATTTCACAAATGAATTTGCGCGAAAAAATTGCGAGCGTACTGCATTACTTATATCAAAATTTCGGGCTGAACGAAAACAATGAACTTCTTGAATGTTTTAACCGCGATGACATAGCAAGTCTGGCATGTACAACGTCCGAGCAGGTTTCACGGCAATTATCAGATTTTCAGAAAGAAAATATTATAGAAAAGCGAACCAGAAGGATCGCAATTTTAAAACCGGCAAGACTAAAAGAAATAATAAGGGACTATTCGATCTCCCCAAAATCAGTAGAAGCTCAGAAACTTTAAAACAAACCACTGAAATGAAAAAGATATTAAACATAATCTTCTCTTCGAGAATGACCGTAGTGTTCCTGCTGGTGCTCGCAATAGCAATGGGCTCAGCAACTTTTATTGAGGAAAAGTACGATACCGATACTGCAAAGCATCTTGTTTAC
>CAYNGS010000043.1:0-11435 GCA_964396625.1 uncultured Flavipsychrobacter sp. | reverse complement strand
CTCAGGAATGCCACCCTAATTCACTCCAATTCCGACGGCATTTCCAGCTTGCGGCAAATCACTAGCGTTGATCGTCGCTTTAATAATGTACTCGCCGCTATTCCCGTCGGGCAGACCGGCAATTTCAATAGTTTTCCACAGTCGTCGGGTCGATATCTGTCCAAAATTGTCCGAAAGGCTGAGACTCGCCTAGGCATAAATGCATCATTTTATGCAAAATCACTTGCCCTGATGGCTGATCAAACTTCCTACCCTTGGCAGGTATCATTGTTCGCTGGGTTGGAAATAGGAGCAAGATGGAGATAACACGTTTCTTGTTGTCTATTATTGTCTAAACCGAGAACGATTTCTTAATCAGGTATATGATCGCCGAAGTAAAGCTTTTTATACTCTTCTTTTCTTTCTGGAGAAATGAATTTCTCGATGCTCAGGATCAACGAATACATATAGTCACAGGCTTCCTCTTCGGAATAAAAATGTCTTTCATCGTTGTAGCGGCCCTTCTCATCGCGATCAAATACTCGCCAAAACCTCGAATACTCGCTCCTATCCAATACTATACCGCAAATCAATTTTCCATCTAATGAAAAAGATGTCGGAGGTATTCCCATTTTTTTTATTTGAAATTCAAGTTCGTTTTTTGTCATAACTTAAAAGATGAAAACAAGCATAATTTCGCATCTTAGTAAACAATATAAGCATCTGTATAGATTTTCACGATGGTGATTATTACTTAGTTTAACCCAAAGATATAAGTTTTGTATGTTTGGGGGAATGGATAAAACCTTAATACGCAATGCTGTGTTAAAATGGCTGTCATTAAGTCAATTCCCACGACATTTCATCTTTTCATTTCATTTCTAAAAAACTTCAAAAATAGTATCCGCAATTCAAATACCCTGAATGGGAAAATGATTTAAAAGAAGTTTTGGTAGACCTTGAAAATAATAACCCGTCTTTTATGGGTAGCGAAAACCATAGCGAATCTACCAGGCAAAAATATGGAGAACCAATTATTACTCAAGAACTGCATTATTACCCTGCCCCTCCCCGCTAGGTTTGCCATGAATTTCATGCCGAAATTGATGTTAAACCTCTTGCATTAAACAAAGAAGCTATTGAGTTCATAATTGTAAATGCCCGTCTGGCGCGATTGTTCCGAGGGACCATTTGTGTTAACAAAAATCAGCCAGTTTGCCTGTCCGTCCTGAGGCGGGCAACCGGTATTCCATGCCCGCCTGTTGATAGTAACAGGAAAAGCAATTAACTGTACACATGTACCTGTCTCCTTCTGGTCGAAGGGCTCGCTTCGTCCTCCACATGCAAGTGCCCCTAAAAAAACGGATTCAAAAGCCGTCTGAGATCCTCCTTTTTTCTTGATTTAGTAACTATCTTCGTTACGTGTATATGAAGTGGATTACAATGATCATATTCGTATTTTTCCTGTCGACAATTGCAGCGGCTGATTGTCCTGATCGTGGAATTTGGGCTTTATCCCGAAGCTCTGTTCTTAACCGGAATGGTATAATTATTCTGGAGTTCCACGGGGGAGATGAGAGAATTGTTCCCGGCCTTGGCAAACAGTATCCTGTTTATCTCGAGTCAGAAAAGGAAAAAGTAATCTTGACGGTTGTAGAAACTTTTGACGGCGAAAAATCGCTAACTGAGGTCGTCTTAAGGCCTGTTTCGCTTCTGACCGAAAATGAAACTTATACGCTGAGGATCGACGGTCTGACGCCGTTTCAATCACGCCCGGAGCGGTTCAATGATTCAACGTACCAACCGGAATCCCCAACATATAAAATCAATAATTTGATTGACACTGACGCTCCCGCATTTGACGCTGATCCATCAGAACAAAAAAAGACGCTAAAATATTATGGGTGTGGACCTGCAAGCTGGGTTTATTTTACTATAAAAGGAACAGACAAATCAGAACTGTTTGTAAAGGCAAAAGTTAAGAATACAGTATCAGGGTACACCTCAGTTTATATTTTGCCTGTCGAAAATGGTGTGACTAAAGTAGGAAGCGGTATGTGTATCGGCGCGTTCACACTTAACGGTAGCGACAATTTCGAAGTAGCCTTCCAGTTATATGACCAATCGGGAAATGGCAGTAATTGGGGAAAATATATACCTTTTACCAGGCCAGCGGTTGTTTCTAGAAACGAATAAAAGCATCTGTCTGGTCGAAGGTTGGTTTAAAAAATGAAAAGTAAACACTGGTCGCAGGGTCTCCCCGCGTCCTCGCCTTTTGCAAGCGTCGCGCTTGCGAGCTAAGGACAATTTCACGTCCCGCCCGGGTCTTCCGCGCCCCGTCCTGAATAAATCGACCAGCAGGCAAAAAGCGGCGTTATACCAAAACAACCAACAGTAAACATTGGATGCGTAAATGCCCCAATAAGGTAAAGCATTTAGATATTACCAGACCCGAGCAGGTGTGGGTATCTGACATTACCTACATAGCTACTATTGGTAATTTTCAATACTTACATCTTGTTACAGACGCTTACTCCAAGCAAATTATGGGCTACCAATTGAGTGAATCAATGAGTGCCGCTAGCACAACAAGTGCATTGAAAATGGCAATAAATAATAGAAAATATCCTTCTTCTCCTCTGATTCATCATTCAGACCGAGGCTTGCAATACTGTTCCGCGCTTTATACCAGTATTCTCAAAACCAACCAAATAGATATCAGTATGACAGAACAGTCTGATCCTTATGAAAATGCCGTGGCTGAACGCATCAATGGCATCCTAAAAGATGAATTTGGATTAGACGATTGTTTTGAGGATCTCGAACAACTCCAAATACAAACAGAACAAGCAATAACATTGTACAACAAATACCGCCCTCATTTAAGCAACCAACTATTAACACCAGAACAAATGCATCAACAACACCACTTACCTATCAAAAAATACAAGAAAAAAGCACCGGAAACTTTACAGTTACCGATGCTTTCCTAATTTTATAACCAGTCAACCTTTTTTAGGACTAGTCATAGTATTTACACTATTCCTCTTTTCTTTTCATCCATACGTCGCCGTTATTCTTGTCTCTTTTAAGCTTCACTTTCTTAAAATTACCAGCAGGCACCCGGTAACCGGTATAAGTATTCTCATTTTGCATTTTTATCACGGTATCCACACGGCTTACAGACACCGTATCATGCAGATATTCTGTTGAAACAACCTTTTCTGGCGGCGAAGGCACAAAAACAGTATCCCTCACTATCTTGGTACGAACTATATACCTGGGCCTTTTATTGCTCCTGGTTGCGAGGGCTGTTTTTCTGACGGTATGTTTCCGCACTGCGACGTTCTTCACGGGGGCTGGGATCTTAGTCACTGCCACGGGCTCTTGCACAACCGGTTCAGATACCACGGGCGCCACAAGCGGCTCAGGGTGTTCCTGTACCCTCACCTGTGTTTCGCCGGTTTTCATCTCGGTCCGTTCCTTCATAGTTGTTTGCATAGGCTTTACCCTACCTTTTATCTTTCTTTCGTCCTTTTTATCTTTAATTTTCAGGTCCGCCGATTTATACTTTTCTTCATCCTTTTTGTCTTTCATTTTCAGATCGGCTGATTTATACTTTTCTTCGTCCTTTTTGTCCTTTATTTTAAGGTCTTCCGATTTGTATTTGCTTTCCTTATCGCTTGTTTTCATCTTGGTATCCTCCTGTGCTGCCATTGATAGCGCCATCATCAGGAATACGCAAAACACGCTAAGCGATCTTATCATTGTCGTTTTCATAACTGTTCGTTTTTGCTGTTCATAATAATCATTAACTCATCAGTTCTCCACTAACAAACAGGTTAAAAATTTTGTTCCTCAAGCCAACAAAGAACTGTTAAAATGAATTTATCTGCCACCGCATTCATTCATTCTTATAGAGTTACCATTTTCCATGTTTTTTTCCGCCTCTGTTTGTTTTCCTCACCAACTGCCCCGCATTGGACCATTTCATTTATGAGCAAAAATGTATATTTTCGGATCAATATCAGGACTATGGAAAACAACACATCGTCATTAAGAAGTATATACGCCAATGTATTTGAGTCGTCGCTGCTCAGCGAGATTGAAGAAAAATCGATGCTGTTCAGCGCCAGTGCCGGGCAGGAGCTCATAAAAATGGGGCAGCCCATCAAGGTAGTGCCCATGGTTTTATCGGGCACACTGAAGGTAAGCCGCATCAATGATGAGGGGCAGGAATTATTGCTGTACTACGTGAGAAAGGGTGAAGGCTGCGCCATGACGTTCTCCTGCGGCATGATGTCAAAACCAAGCCAGGTAGAAGGCAGCGCTGAAGAAGACCTGACCATGATCTGTGTTCCGGTGAATGTTATGGAGGACTTGATGCAGAAATACCAGTCGTGGAAGAAATTTGTGATGTCCACCATCGTCAATGAGTTCATCGATGTCATAAAAAGTGTTGATGAGGTCACCTTCAAAAAAATGGATGACCGCCTTGTAAACTACCTGAAAGAAAAATCGCGCATTGCAGGGTCCTCGCTTATAAACGTCTCTCACCAGCAGATAGCCGATGAGATGGGCACCAATCGCGTGGTCATTTCCCGCCTCCTGAAATATCTGGAGCATAACCAACGCGTGCTCCTGTACCGCAACCAGATAAAGCTGCTAAAGGATATGTAACTTTTGTTACACAGTAAAGTAACAATGTTACCGTTTTTCCAGTGCTGCCTGTCGCATCTTTGCATCGTCAACGAAACACGGGGATGCCGAAAACCGACCAGAGTAGGCGGAAAAATAAAAACTGATTGTTATGCCAAAGTATGTAATTGAAAGAGAAATTCCCGGCGCCGGAAAATTCACCGCAGAGCACCTTAAAGAAATCTCACAGGCTTCCTGTGGTGTATTAAGCAAAATGGGACCCCAGATCCAGTGGGTGCACAGCTATGTAACTGCCAATAAGATCTACTGTATCTACAATGCCCCCAACGAGGAAATGGTTCGTGAGCATGCGGCCAAGGGAGGGTTTCCGGCCAATGTGGTCAGCGTCGTATCCCGCATCATTGATCCGGTAACAGCCGAATGATCCGTGCCCACATTGCTCCCTTGCTTAACAAACCAAACCACAACATTCCAAAAAAAATACTTTGATCATTTAAACCACTTATTTTATGTCAACAACAAGCGTAATGGACATGGTAAAACATGCCAAATCAGTAATCGAAAATCTCACACCGGACCAGGTGAGCCACGAACTTTCAAATAACAATGTCACATTGATCGACCTGCGCGAAAGCGAAGAATTGAAGCAAAACGGGCGCATTGCCGGTTCCGTTCATGCTCCTCGCGGCATGGTAGAATTTTATGCAGACCCCACAACGCCCTACTACAGGCCGGAATTCGACAAAAACAAAAGATTGATATTCCATTGTGCCGGGGGCGGACGCTCTGCACTAACCGTAGCAACACTCAAAGAAATGGGATTCGAAAATATTGCCCATTTGGATGGCGGCATAAAGGCATGGAAAGAAGCCGGCAAACCTGTGATCGGATAATCGCGCGGGCCCAATCGAAGTGCAGGAATTCAAAAACAGACCGCCATGCGCACGATAGAGATCATTAAACACGAAAGCCACTCTTGCAGTGGCTTTTTATTTTGCCATTGTTCACGCCGCCGCCGGTAGTTTTCATTTGGTATTTTGGCATCGCAGCCGGAAATGTATGATCCCGGTCGCGAAGGGAGTCCATCTGCACAAAATTTTTGTAGCCTATTCCCACCAGTATCAGTACGATCATCGACATCATGAGTGCCGGGAGTGTCAGGATTATCCGCATCACAGAGAGCTTACGTCGTTGCCTAACTGTTGCTTAATACTTTTTGAGTCGGGAATCGGAGTCTCGCAATAGCACAGTGAAATAACCTTAAATAACGTTAAATCCGCGTGGCCCTGCGCTGCCAGACTCAGGGGAGGTCAGGACCTCACATAATGATGTGCAACGCGCCCCGATTCTAAAGTCCTGGATTCAAGGAGTTTTAGCTGCAGGTTTTCCTCCAGGCTGATGCCGTCCAGCAACCGCGCTCCCGCCCCCGCAATTATCGGGTGAATCAGGAAGTAAAATTCATCGACCAGGCCAAGCTTCATAAGCTGCGAAGGAATATCCACCCCGCCCAGTAAAATATTTCCGCCTCCTTCCTGTTTCAGCCTAAGTATCTCATCGCGAAGGTCCGCATGAACTATCCTTGTGTGTTTATCTTCAGTCTTATCCAGCGATTTAGAGAAAACAATTTTGCTGATGGAGTCAAATTTTTTAGCAAATTCGTTTATTGCCTTTGTTTCCGAGTTACTCCTCGCGACTTCAGGCCAATACGGGATCATCAATTCATAAGTTTTACGCCCGTATACCAACAGGTCCACATCTTGCATAAGCTGTGTAAAATACTCATGCAGTTCATCATCTCCATTGAATTTGGTGTGGTCGCAACAGCCATCTGCGGTGATGTTGATAGCGAAGATTACTTTTCTCATGATGTTTACTTGGTTTTAACCCTCCCGAAAGCAGAGATTTCTATTTTTGGACAGACAACCGTACTAAAACTTGAACCCCACGGACAGTACGCCATCGCCGTAGAAAAACATCGCCCTTCGATACTTATTTGTAGTGGCATTGTACTCATTATCCCTGAAAATGTTCGAAATTAATTTCAAAGACGCATAAAGCCCGCTGCCCCGTTTGGTGATACGACGGAAGTACCCAAACCCCAATCCTGCATAGGTGCCATTGTCACGCGAAACATAATCACCTGAGCGGGTGTAATTGTTATTGTGCTTGTAAATGTTGACACCCATGTCCAGGAAATAAAAGAAGAAATGCTTCTTTCGCTGCAGCGAGTTGAGACGCAGATCACCATATATTGCCGGGGTAAATTGATTTACATTGGTCTCCGTTGGCGAAAAATCATACCCCTGGAACCCCGCCCCCAAACTGAGACGCTTAATGATCTGACGATTATACGTAACTGAGAAGCCCGGACTGCTGCCCACATCGGCATACAAGTTGTTTTTTTGAGCCAACAGTCCGGTGGAGCTACAAACTATCAGTGCCGCTAAAGCGTACTTCATAAAAATATTTCCCTGTAAAGATGATCGGGAATGCATATTGCTTCGATAAAGTCTCACAAATGCAAGGTAAATAACATTTCTTAATTTAGAGATACATCATGTACATATCTGAATACGTCGCAGTCCTCATTTCGTTTGCTTCAGCACATTCACGATCTCCGCGCAGATCGTCGCAGAAAAATCTCTTTGACTTCGTTCATATACAAATATAGCAACTGTGGCATCCAGCGCAGGAAAGTAGATAACATCCGTACCCCAGAATCCACCATGGTAATACCCCGTAAGGCCGGCTATAGAAACTTTCCTTATACCCAGGCAGTAATTGGTCTTAGTTTTCGACGGCACATCGGCATGCATCATCGCCAGCACACGCTTGTCTTTTACTATCTTACCATCAAATAACAGTTGAAAAAACATCGCAAGATCACTGGCTGTTCCGGCAAGCCCGCCGCCACCATACAGGTCCCACGACGGATTTAGATCGTAAGAATCCCATTGATACTTCTCCCAATACTGGTGTGCGAGCGGATGCACTTTTTCGGGTGTTGCCTCCAGCATCACAAACCAGGTCTCATCCAGGTGGTTCTTTTCGAAGTCGAGCAGATCTCTGATAGCTTTGTAAAAAATCTTGTGAGTGTACTTTTCAATGATCTCTGTGAGCAATAAATAGTTTACATCGGCATACTTAAAGGTGTCTCCCGGCGCTGCCAAAGGCTGCCCTGTCTTCATAGCCAGTTGAATCTGTTCATCCCTTGTCCATAGATGCTGACGGTCTGTGTCCACGAACTCAAAATAATCCTCACTCGCGTAGTCAGCAATACCTGATGTGTGCGACAGCAGATGTCTTACAGTAATTTCATTTGTCTTGTATCCTCGGCCATTCAACAACTCATTTGATTTTTTTCCGATCAACTTGTCAATAGATTGACTCAACTTTATTTTGTGCAATTCAACCAGCCTTAAGATCGTAGCGGCAACATAGGTTTTTGTGTTGCTGGCAAGCAACACCGGCTGGTCGAAAGAATTTTTTTGCTTCGTGGCCCTGTCAGAGTAGCCGGCCGCATAATTCCACGACATCTCCCCGCCGGGCGATTCCACATGTACCGTCACACCAACCATTTTAGGATTTGCAGCAAAGATCGAATCTACATAAAACCCGAACCTGCTCTCTGCCGACTGCGGATAGGCGTTGCCGTACCTCAGGCAAACTAAGACCAGAATGAATATTTTTCTCATACGCGCGCCTGCAAATCATTACAGCGGTTTGCAATGTAATGCAGACTATAAAACTAAACATTTCCGGAAATGATCACAAAGCGCCAAACAGCGTATCAAAACTCGCGCCGGAATAGGCACATCGGTTGGGTTGACGAGAAACAGTCGGCCATTTGACCACAATCAGTGCGCAGGGACGCCGAGCGAAGTAAGTTTGTATCAGAATTCTAACTAAAAAAAATAAATCTATGAAAATCAGAACAAGCAAACCATTCGCACAGACATTTACGTTGTTCATCGGCGTTGCGACACTCATTTTATTTGCCGCATCCTGCAGCAAGTCAAGCAACAACAACAGCGTCAACGCTAACGCGTCATTCATTGGCACTTATTATGGCAGGATCGCATCAGGTACCATCTACAACAATACGGACACAGTAGTGATCACAGCCGGAAGCAATTCCTCTTCGATAGTCATCAGTTCGCACACCGGCGCAGGCTCAGTTTACAGTATCAATGGCACGGTCAGCGGCAGCGCAATTACGATGTCGTCGCAGCAGGTCTATGTGGCTTCATATGGCGAGTCATTTACTACAAGCGGCACCGGATCGCTAAACGGCTCGGCATTGCAGCTCGCCATTCAGTTCATAAGCCCCTCATCAGTAACAACCAACTTTACGGTCACCGGCACCAAGCAGTAAAACAGCCGAAGCTCACTTCGGGCGAGCATGTAGACAACATCGATATACTTCAAAAAAACCGCAAAAGCCCTCCTTGCCGGGGGGCTTTTGCGATTTACGTCCAGCATCGGTCTGCCATCTCCTTTACCTGCGGCGGAAACCCAAGAATTGATCGTCAATTTATTAATTCATTATCTTTCGGTCTCAGCCTAAGATTTTTGAAACAAATACTGCTATACACTTTTCTTTTTTCGTGCCTTGCGCTTAAGGGTCAGGACTACCAGGTCAGCCTTAAAAGCTGGGGCGTAAACGACGGCCTCAGCGACCGGCAGGTAAACGCTATTTATAAAGACACTCGGGGATTTATTTGGCTTTGCACGAGAAAAGGACTCAATCGCTTCGACGGCTACACCTTCAAGGTATACACAAAAGAAAAAGATGGGCTTCCATTCAATTTCATCGCAAGAATGGCCGAGGACGTAAATGGTTCCTTTTGGGTAGTAGGCTCTTACCGCTTCGACACCAACAACTTATTCATCTTCGACCCCCTGACCAAAAAAGTGACTACGTTCCAGGAAAAAACCGGGTATAAAGAGAATATTCGCGTCGATTTCGTTCAAAAAACAGACGACTCCACCCTGCTCCTTGGCAGTACGCTCGACAATTTCTTTTTCACTTGGCATCCTGCTCACGGACTGCATAAAATACCCTACCCCGTGGAAGTGGACCTCGTGATCACAACAGGTGAAAACAATACATTCTGGGTGCGCAATAAGACCGGTCAACTTTGCGAAATAAACCTGCAGGGCGCCTTATTGAGAAAAATCAATACGACAAACGTTGCCAAATCTACCCAACCCCACATGGGCATAAATGCGATATACGTAAGGGATTCCCGCAAGAACAACACCTACAAATTGGCAACGCAAGTTCACGTTGAAAATGGCATTGCGACACTGACCAACTGGTACGATAATTTCTCCAATGTATCATTCAACACCGGCATAGACAGTATCATATACTTTCAGGGCGCACTGCATCATCCACGGAAGGGTGTGCTCGTAGATTTTATTAACGAAGGTGAGATGGCCTTAAAAAGCAATGTTGCTAGGGTGATACTGGACAACAATGGCAGGATATGGATGTGCAACGGCTTCGGATTACACCTGCTCACGCTGACCAAAAGCAAATTCAGAAAATATTTTTACGAGGATGTCAAAAAGGTTGTCAATAACAGTTACCGGAATCTTGTTGTCAATGGCAATAAGTTGTTTGCCGTAAACGAACTGTATGGGCCGAGTCAGACAAATACCGATACAGCAAAAAAAATGGATCTGCTGCCTCCGGAAACACGGACAGGCGGATGCTACGCGCTCACAAAAGCAAGCACCGGGGATGTATTTGGCCTCACCGGAAATTATTTATACATGCTCCGGCAAAACAGTCGGAAATGGTCTTATACAGAATTTCAGAACGCGGATTTTACCCGTAACCCGTGGACAATATACGAAGTCAGAAAAGACAGCTTTTTATTGGGCTTATACAATGGTTTAGCCTGGTTCAATTTGAGTACCCTGAACTTTTCCGACTTCAAAAAGTATAACCGGTTTACAAGTCTGACAAGCTCAACGGTTCTGGACATACAACGTGATAACAGCGGCAGCCAATGGATCTGCTGCAGCACAGGATTCTACGCCTATGACAGCGTCGCAGGGATCACAGCCAGGTACTCCTCTGCCGACACGGGCGCTTATTTCCTGCCGGCAAAGGAGTTTCAGCATTTTCTGCAGGATAACGACGGTATTTACTGGCTCGCCACCACAAGTGGACTGATCAGGTGGGATAAAGGACATGGTAAGTATCGGTTGTATACAAGAGAAGACGGGCTGAGTAATAACAATATTTATGCGGTTTATGCCGATAGCAGCAACCGGTTGTGGCTAAGCAGCGACTACGGCATTATGCAGTTCGATAAAAAGACAGGAAATGTAAAAACTTACCTCACTGACGACGGCATCACCTACAATGAATTTAACCGGGCCTCACATACCCGCGATGCGGCGGGCAATCTGTATTTCGGCACCTTAGACGGGGTCACGGCATTTGACCCAAAGGATTTTCCAAACGACGCTACCGACGAAAAAAATGCGCCGCTTGCGGTTTCGTCATTCGTACAGTTTAATGGCACGACCAATCGGCTGGAAGATAGAACTGCAGAGCTGATACATACCGGCGAGATCATCCTCAACCCCGGCGACCGCTTCTTTACCATAAATTTTGCGCTGCTCACTTACACCGACGTGATCCACAATACTTACTATTGGAAAATTGATGGTGTCGACTCCGGGTGGAATGCGAACGGTGAGCTTGGTCGTCTTGGCCACGCGACCCTCGCCGCGGCAGGCGGTGCACGGTTTTTCGATCTTCATGCCGGTTCCACCGC
>CAYNGS010000042.1:3469-11485 GCA_964396625.1 uncultured Flavipsychrobacter sp. | reverse complement strand
TATTGTCTGTGTTAAAATAGTTGATCTCGTCCTTGTTGATATTGAGGAATATTGAGTTTTCATTAAAAAGAATAGTGATGGTCTTATCTTTTTCTATCCTGATAGACCTGACAAAGGATATCTTAAAAGGCATTCTGAGGAAAGGCGTGTTTGCTGCCGTGTGAAAAGTATCGTCCTTGTAAAAACAAAGCTCGCCGTTATAAGTGCCCAGCCATAGCCGGCCATAGCTGTCTTCCTGGAAAAAAAAAATCTCATTGTCCGGCAGGCCGCTGAAAGTGGTGAACTTCTCAAATTTTATGCCGTTGTATTTTATTATCCCTTTATCGGTTGAAAACCACAAAAAGCCCTTACTATCGCGGTACACTTCGTAAACATTGTTACTTGGCAATCCTTCCTCGGTTGTAAAGTGAAGCATCGGGTAGTCCTGGGCGAAAACAGACGAAAACCCGAATAGCAGGACGACGGTACTAAGGAGATATAACAATGGCCTACTCATTATAGTACCCATTGTTTTTTAGAAATTCGATAAGCGGAACGGATCGCCGCCTGCTTACCGGAAGTGTGAAGCTGTCCTTTACAACTACGTGCGTGGATTCGTCCTTCAATATTTTCTTAACGTGCGCGCAATTGATGAGGTAAGATTTATGAATACGGTAAAAAAAATCTTCCGGAAACAATTCCTCATAGTCGCCAAGTGAACCGCTCATGATACTCTCCTTTACGGAACCGTCTTTTAAGAACAATATCCGCGTATAGCTGCCCTGTGCTTCAAGGAAAAAAATGTCCTTGAAGTCGACGACCTCTATTACATTATTGTCCTTCAGAGCTATCCTCTGATTTTTCGCCTTGTTGATAACGAGATTGGAAATGTCCTCATAGGAGACATTATTCTTCGAAAGGATCTGTTTAAACTTAAATTTCTCCCTGAGCTTTTCCACAGCCTGCTTGAGCTCCGGAATACTGATGGGCTTGAGGATGTAGTCGACAGCATTGAGCTTAAATGCTTTTACAGCGTATTCGTCGTATGCCGTTACAAAAACAACTTCGAAATTGAAAGGAGATAACCTATGTAGGAAACGAAATGCGTTTTCATTCGGCATCTCTATATCGAGAAAGAGCGCATCCGGAGTATGTTTGTGAATTAACTTCTCCGCTTCTTTTGTATTGTTTGCGATCCCTACGATGTTAATGTCCTCGTCCACATATTCAAGCAGAATACTTTCAAGGTTCGCGCATGCCTCCAACTCATCATCTACTATCAGCACATTTATCGTGGTATGATCTGCAGCCATCAGGTATAATTTTAGAATATTAACTGCCGGTAATAGAATGCCTCCACTCCATTGCCATAAGGTCGTACTTAAAGATAATACGAAAAGCGACTATTCCAAATACAAACTACAGAGAATATAACAAATTCAGGACTGGCCGCTAAAATAATCGACAGTTAGTTTAAGACCATCAAGAAACTGTCGCGTAGGCTGGTAATTCAATAGATTGCGCGCCTTGGAAATATCAGCAAGGGAGTCCCTTATGTCCCCGGAGCGGGCCTCGCGGTAAATTGCCTTATGGTCGATGCCTAACAATTTGCCAATGGCGTCGTAAAGAAAGTTGACAGAGAAATTGGCCCCAACCGCGATATTGTAGGCCTGTCCGAAAGCAGCCTGGTTTTCAGTGAGCATCCCCCTGACGTTCGCCTGCACCGCGTTCTCAACGAAGGTGAAATCCCGTGTTTGCCCGCCGTCGCCATTTATATAAACCGGAGCCTTTTTCAATATGCCGTTCACAAAAAGAGGGATCACCGCAGCGTATGGCCCATCAGGGTCCTGCCGCGGCCCAAACACATTAAAGTAGCGCAGACCTATAACGTTCATCCCATACAAGTTGCCAAACACGGCCGCATATAGCTCATTGGTCTTTTTAGTAACGGCATAGGGAGACAGCAGGTTTCCTGTTCGCTCCTCGGTCTTTGGAAGATTGGGTTCATCGCCGTACACCGATGATGAGGATGCGTACACAAACGTTTTCACCCTGGCGTCCTTCGCTGCCGTTATCATGTTCACAAATCCACTGACGTTCACCTCATTACTGGCCACAGGATCTTTTACTGACCTGGGCACCGAACCCAAGGCAGCCTGGTGAGTAACGTGATCTATGTCTTCGCAGGCTATCCGGCAAGTGTTTGGGTTGCATATGTCCCCTTCGATGAACTCGTAATTGCTGAAGCTGTGAAACAACGCTACGTTTTTTGCGGAGCCTGTGGCGAGGTTGTCAAGAACCCGGACTCTGCCTGCACCATTGGCAAGCAGGTACTCCACAATATGAGACCCGATAAAACCGGCGCCACCCGTGACCAAAAAATGCTTACCTGAAATATCCGCAGTGTGAAATACAGCCATAGCTTACCTGTGTTGAAAACGTGCAAACAATAGTGAAGGTAATAAAAAAAGACCGCCCGGGAATACCGAACGGTCTTGAAAATGTTTCGCAATATTAGCCTTTCTTTTCAGTTTTTACTGTGGCTTTCTTTGCTATGCGTGCGGGGCGTGATTTGCCAAAGCTTCCGCTTGTTATCTTTCCGCGCTTGGTGCGTTTATCTCCTCTTCCCATGTGTACTGTTTGTTTAAGATGCAAAAATAAAAAAAAGCAAGGAACTTTCCGCCCCTTGCCATTTTTGTTTCTTTTGCTGACAGATTACTTCTTACCAGAACTGATCTTTGTAGAGAATTCTTTACCTGCTTTGAACTTAGGCACTTTACGAGCTTTGATCTTAATAACCGCGCCAGTCTGTGGATTGCGGCCATTGCGCGCAGCACGCTCAGATACTGAGAAAGTACCAAAACCTACCAATGTTACGCGATCACCTTTCTTAAGTGCACCAACTACAGCACTTGTAAATGAATCAAGCGCATCGTTTGCCTGAACTTTGGTAACGCCTGCGTCTTTCGCAATTTTGTCAATTAATTCTGCTTTGTTCATAATCCTTTGTTTTTTGTTGTGAGATGAATTTTTTAAGGATAGGACAAATATACTCACCTTTGTAACACTTCCAAATACTTAAAAAGATTTTTTTTAGTCTTAAAACCCTTGCCTGAAGCAGGTTTCCACAAGTTATTAACAATTAACACCGTCGCTCAAAAATCGATATGCTCCAAAAGGCGCAACAGGGTTGAATTACATCAAATTGGCAGGGAATTTGATATAGGCAAAAAACGCAGAAGCGCACGCCCCGTGCAGCTTTCCTAAATAACCTCCATCACCGTGCGAAAAGCGACGAATTTGCCACCGAATAACTTAAAACCTTTGTCACGCATTATTTCAGAGTATTTGTCGATATAATTATTATATTGGTCGATACTCTCACAAAAATACTGCGCAACGAATGTGACACCTTCAAGTTCGTCTTGCTCCAATAACCTGCACAAGCGGCAGTCAACAAACAGCCCTGTACTCATAAGATCGGCCATGTGCGCAGTTTTCATCCAGCTTACCCAAGCATCGGCCACGCTGTTTTCCACTTTTATTGTTACGTTGTATATGATCATGACTATTGGTAATTAGCGTATGATAGTTATTAGTAGTTAGTTTATGCCGCCGTGAGCATAATGTTGAGCATCACCATTTTTTTTCAATGCTTTCAAGAATCGACACATAGCTTATGTAACGTTCTTCGGATATTTTTTTGTCGATCACCGCCTGCTTCACAGCACAACCCGGCTCATTGATGTGCAGGCAGTTATTAAATTTGCAGTCTTTCATCACGGCCCGCATCTCAGGAAAGTATTGTGACAGCTCTTCCTTCTCAAAATCTATCAGTCCGAACTCTTTTACACCGGGCGTATCTATTATCCTGCCACCGCCCGGCAAGTCAAACATCTCTGCAAACGTAGTAGTATGCTGCCCCTTACCGCTCCAGCCCGACACTATTTTTGTTCTCAGGTCTATGCCCGGAACGAGCTGATTGATAAGCGTGCTCTTCCCCACCCCCGAATGACCGCTAAAAAGCGTCGTCTTATGTTTGATGAGCGATGCAATGCCGGCCAATGTGGACGGATCCGTCGCGGAAACTGCATACAACGTATAACCGGCCAGACCGTAAATCTCTTTCCATTGCTCCAGAATATGCTTATGCTTGGCTTTGAGGATGTCCATTTTGTTCACCACAATAACGGCGGGGATATGGTAGGCCTCGGCCGTAAGTAAAAATCGGTCGATAAACCCTGTTGAGGTGCGCGGATCGGCAATTGACACAATAAGCAGGGCAAGGTCTATATTGGCTGCGATAATGTGTTTTTGATTTTTGTTGTGCGGTGAAACCCTCACGATGTAATTATGCCGGTCAGCAATTTCCTTTATAATCCCTGTCTTCATGCCATCGTCCTCGGCGTCAAAAATAACGGTATCCCCAATGGCTACCGGGTTGGTCGATGAGATGTCTTCGTCTATCTTTAATTTGCCCTTTATCCTCGCATCCCAAAAGTTGCCTTCTGTGTCCCGAACGGAATACCAGCTACCTGTAGATTTATATATTACTCCATGCATCGGATGCGAAATGATAAGCAGTAGACAATTTGCCGATTATTTACCTGATGATCGCAACATCCTTAAATCCGAACAACCGCTTGAGCGAATCCTTGACGTGGGCCGTGTCGACAGCCCTGCAATTTATGGTGGTAACCACAAGGAAGTTTGTTGAATCCCTGGGCAGCATTTCCACTTTATTACGATTCAACGTAAGAGTCTGCACCCTCTTTTCGGCTTTTTCTTTTGTCCGGTAATCTCCAATAACGATTTTATAAGGGGTTACCTGCATAGAGTCAACAACAGGTGGCGCTGCGGGGGCTGCTACACTGTCCTTCTTCACCATCGTGGTATCAGGAGCTACCGGGGGCGGCACTGCCTTTACGACCGTATCCTTCACCGGCACAACCGGCTCAGTAACGGCATTGCTGTTATGCGAATAGTACCATATGCCGTAAATGCCGCCGCCGACTATAAGCACAAGAACTACCGCCAGGATAACCATACTCCAGTTTACGGAGTCTGCCTTGTGTGGGGGTGGATACGAAGGCTTATGAAGAGGCTTTGAGTTTTGCTCCTCAAGCTGCTTGCTGTTCTTAACGGTGGGTATGCCTGCAGGCGTAAAGCGGAAATTGTCGTCTGTGATAAATTTCACCTTCCCATTCACCTCGGCAAACCTCCCGATATTGGGAATGGGCACCTCTTTTCCTTCAGCTATATCCTTGCGCGTCTGTATACTGTATTCACGCAATTCGTTGGCAGCCTTTGAAATACTTATCTGTTCACTTGTTGCAATAAAATTAGCGAGGTTATCATCAATAGAGCCCCCCTGCGTTACAATAACTTCATATGACGGCGCCTGCAGCGACGACCCATCGTACGTGGCAGGGCGCTTCTTCAATTCCATTTTGCCCAGCCCATGTATGTAACAGTAGTGATTTTTAAGTAAAAACAAACCTATGTATTTCGCTATTTCCATGCAGTTATGACGCCTTTAAATTACTCATTCCTTTCAAAATTTCAATCTCAGTCCTCCGTAAATATTGAACCCATATGCCTGGTAACCAAGCCAGCGCTGGTATCTGTCGTTCAAAATATTATTTATTTGAAGGAAAGCAGACAAACGGGGGATGATCTGGTACTCCGCATTACCACCTAAGTCTGCAATGGGTTTCAGCTTCACCACGCTATTAGTAGCGTCCTTGGCCGTTATTCCGCCCAGCAATGCAAGGTACGCTGTAACCGTCAATTTGGGGAAAGGTATTAAAGTTAAGTCGCCTTTAATTTTTACATCCGGCTGATGCCATGCGTATAACTGGCTGCCATTGTAGAAGTGATAAAAATCGCCAGACGCGCCGACCGACCATGTATTTGAAACAGAATATCGCGCGGCTAATTGAAGAGAAACTGCATTCACATTATCATAAATGACATTAAACTGTTTCTGGTCGCCGGCCGTATCGAGGAAGGTAGGCAAATTTTTGTACCCCCACCAACTCAGCCGGCCCGAAAAAGACAAGTTATCGCCCACACCAGCGTGTATATTCGCAAACACTTCGTCCTTACGCATTTGCATCACTGCGAAGTAGTCAAAAATGTAAGGGTTTTCGGTCGACAACTGCTCGTACGTATTCTGACGCAATGTAGCCTGATATCCTGCACTCACGATGAACTTTGTACCGGGCACTGTATACGCTGCCAAAACATCAGGCAAAAAATAGAAGGCGCTTCCCTTCCCTATCGCTAACCCCAGGAGCGCATGCCCGTTGAAAGCTCCGGTTAACGCTATGCCCGGAAGCAGCTCTACATAATCGTTAGTTGCAGACGCAGAGCTGACCTTTAATTGCGTAACCGCACCATTGAGATCAAGCCGCGCCTGCAACGAATTATCGACCCTGTATACAAATGGCGCATCGAAACCTATCGTTGTTTCGCCAGCATTAGGTTTGCCGTTATACAAAGACGCGTTGACGGAAGGATGGTAGCTGAAGGCCGCTGTACTATCCCCTTTATTTTTCATATCCACACCGGCCCGCACAGTGGTATAGGTTTGCTGTACCGCGTCACTGGTAAAAGAATACTTACTGTGGTCAAAACCATAATAGTAATATTGATTTCTTTCCCCGTTCAAAACCGCGTGCCATTCATTTTCCGCCCCATGCAGTATGCCCTCCGCCGCAATGCCACTCAAGGCAGATTGCTGGTACTTAATTGTACCCTGCTGGGATATGTGATGCAAATGGATGTCCGTTTCATAGTTGTCACCCTTTATTCCTCCTACTCCCGCATCAAGAAATAAAGTAGACAAATTTCCTCCTCCAACTTTTACATAATTAGCGAATGGTGATTTTTCTACGTCTTTACCGAGCGCAAGGGGGCGCAACGGGAGCGAGCTATAGGTGTAAAAGAGCGTTTGCTGCGGCACATCATATGTAAATACGGGATGTGAAGTATCGGCCGGGGGCAACTGAGGTACCCACTCCGGTTTGGGAGCTTGCTTAACCTGCGGCTTGTATGACTGAATGACTTCAATAGTAGCACCCTTCATAATGGTGTCTGTTGCGGGAGCCGCATGCTGCGCCCGGGCCGTAACAGCAGCCACAAGCAATATCGATATGTACAGAAACTTTACCCTCATGGCGCCGGTTTACTCGTCAGACAGTTTGCTTTTGTGTTTTTCCAATACGTTTACTTCTTCCAGCTTTTTTGTTGCCTCCTGTTTCAGTTCCTCTATTTTTGTATGCTTTGCTACACTTTGCAACGTTGCCTTGGCGTTAAAATAGTCTTTCTGCTTCACCAGTATATCAGAAAGCAGCAAGTAAGACCGTACGATCCAGTAATCATATCCCGCAGACTTATGTATTGTTTCGTTTGCGGCTTCTTCAGCTTCTTTCAGTTTATCCTGTTTAAATAATATCTCGGCAATGTGGTATCTCGACTCAGCTGCTATTTCACCGTTCTTATTGTTGCTTAGTTCCCGGTAAAGTGAAATTACTGCCGCTGAACTGTCATAGTGCTGCATGGACCTCGCCTTGAAGTACAGGGCATCATCAGTGGTTTCAGCAGATATTCCTTTTATCGCCAGCAAGGAGTCTGCATATTCTGCCGACTCCCTGTATTTACCCGAATTGTAACCGCTTTTCACAAGTCCGTTATAGGCCAGCGCCCTTGTCTGATCGCTCGATGTGCTGTTGCGCAGTTGCCAATAATAATTAAAAGCTGCTGTATAATCTTTTGTGTCATAGGCAATATTAGCTGCATGCTTCGCACTGTTTTCAAAAAAATCATTCCACGCACCGGACAAAATGACGTCATAGTCTGCCCTGGCCTCTTTAAAATTTCTTAACTGATAGTTGCTTTCCGCCCGATAGTAGCGGGCCTTGATCGCAAAGATGCCTTGAGGATATTGCTGCAGATAATTATTAAATCCGGTCAGCGCATCTTCAAATTTGCCGTTGGCAAACTGGGACTCCGCAGCGGCATAATAAGTGGAAT
>CAYNGS010000042.1:0-3459 GCA_964396625.1 uncultured Flavipsychrobacter sp. | reverse complement strand
TTGCCCTCAGTAATTGGGTATAAGCAGCGGGCTGGTTACCTTGTATATACAGGCTCTTGAGCACATCAAGCGCAGCAAGTCGATCCTCGGAAGCCGGATAATCGATAACCACATGCTTGTATGCTGCTATGGCCTTTCCATTTTCATTGATCTGCTGGTTAATAAATCCGATCTTCATCCAGGCCTGGGGAGCAAAGCTTTTGTCGCTCACGGAATCTGCCAACTGGCGCAGGTACCCAAGCGCCTGCGGATACTTGTCGGATTCTATATAAGTTAAAGCAACGTCATATCGCGCATGATTTGCGTAAGGGGAAGGCGGATCGCTATTAATAAGGGATTGCAGTAATGATATTTTTTCATTGTTCTTACCCATGAGGCCAAGCAGTATGCTTTTCTGGTATCGTGCATAATCTGCATCGGCGGTATCAGTGGCTATGATCTTATCGTAAAGTGAAATGGCCCGTGAATAGTTCTTTTGCATAAAAACCGCATCTGCCTCACGCAGTATCGCAACCATCCCTGAATACGTATCCTGGCTATGCTCCTGCTGCGCATGGCTGAAGTAGTTCTGAGCTGCGGAAAAATTTTTCGTCTCCATAGCGGCATAGCCCATATTCAGGTAGGCATGCTGGGCCGTCGCCAGCGGGCTTATATGAGACACAGCCCGCTCATTTTTCCGGCTCACAAATTCCTGCGAAAAAGTGATCACATCAGTGTAATGATGCTGCCGGTAGGCGATTTCACTCTTCCAAAAAAGTGCCGCGCTTTCATAAGCACCGTTCACCGGGTGTTGCAGGGACAGGTCGAAATATTTGTAGGCACGCCCGAGGTCTCCGCTGCGAAACTGCTGAACTGCGAAACCGTAAGTTGCCTTCTGGTATACAGGCCAGTAGCCTTCGTCCTTCCTGCTTACATCTTCCAGGTGTCTGAGGGCCTCATCATATTTATTTGTCTTTACCAGCAGACCGGATATAAGCGTATTAGCTTCGTCTTTGTATTGTGTGTACGGGAAGGTTTTCAACAACAGGTTCAACTGCCGCAGCGCCTCATCGTCATATTCGGTTTCATAGCTAATACGGGCATACAGCATCATGGAAGCCTCCTGCTGTATCTTATTGAAGGACATGTCCGCGCACAGTCCAAACGCATTCCGGGCGCTTTGCATATCCGGCAGGTTCAGGTAACAATCGCCCAGCAGGTACATGGCCGTTTGCCCAAGTGAGTCGGCAGAATTGTTGAGCATTTTAAACTTCTCTATTGCCTTCGCCCAGTCGCTTGTCCGGTAGTCGCAGTATGCCATTTCGTAAAGGTCCTGCTTCCGTATTTTGTCGGCATGGTCATAGTAGTATTCAAAGTAGGGTCGTGCGTCCGCATACTTTTGATCTTCAAACAGGCACTGCGCCGCCAGCAGGTGCAGCTCCTTGTCGTAATATGATTTCTCTCGACTGGCGATGATATCATTGGCGAGCTTCAGGGCCTTTTCGCGTTCGCCCATAAAGTAATATATCTCGGCGATATAATACGGCACCACCGACTTATACTCCCTGGCGTCCTTAATTTTGTCAAAACTCTGTAATGCGGCCTTGTATTTATTCTCGTTGTAGGAAAGCAAGCCGTAATAATAATTACCTGCCTTGTAGTACTTGCCATCTTTCAATTCGATGATAGCGCGAAGAAGAGGCTCCGCCTTAGTAAACTGTTTATTATTAAAATAGCAATATGCAAGTTCGAAGTCTTTGTCAGACAACTCGGTTTTATCGAGATTGCTGTTGCTGGCGGTCTCATAAAGCGGGATAGCCTTCGGGAACTGGTCGTGCTGGAAATAATACTGAGCGAGCGAAAAATTTATACGTTGGTTGTAGGCCGGATTGGAAATGCTGTTCATGGCATCCAATGCCGAATCGGCACAACCCGGTGCGCCCGTTTTCAAAGCCGACAAAGCAATGTAGTACTTTGCCTTCTCGATATCAGTCGGCTTTTCCGCAAAAACGGCACCCCCCAGATCATTCAGATACTGCCTGGCAGACTGCTGTGACAAGGCGTACAACCCTTGCCTGTATTGTTCTTCAACAAGTAATAATGGTCTGTTTTTTGGAATATCAGGAGTTAAAACCTGTGCATATGAAGCTCTCGCCGAAAGCACACAGCCAGCCATAATAGCCACCTGCAGTGCAGACCACCAATTTTGTTTTCGCAGCATCATCAAGCACTAATCGTTAAAAATTCCAAGTCACATTTAAGCTAGGGAAGAAAGGTAATTGGTACACTTTAACATTTGTAATACGGTCAACGTAAAAAATATTTTGCCGGTCGTAAACGTTGGTAATCGCAAAAGTCGTTTCGATATTAGATTTGTTATTCAGTTTGAAACGTTTTTTTACCGCAAGGTCCAGGCGGTGATACCAAGACAGTCTGCCGCCGTTGATGTTGTCTGCATATACCACGCCGAGATTACCATTAGTGGTAAGCGGATTTCCGGTAAGGCTCAGGTTTGGATTATTTTCATAGAAACCTTGTGTCTGTGTAAAAGGAAACGGCGCGTGTACATTGAAGCGGGCCGAGATGTCCCAGTCCTGATGCTTGCCTGCTGTATACGCCGCTACAACGTTGGCATTAAAACGCGTATCGAATGGTGTAGGATACGTTTGCTTGTAGCCCTTCGAATCAATGCTGGTGTAGTTCACATTCTGGTAACCGGCAGCCGCCCAAAGGTAAATTCTTTCATAGCTATACTTAGCCGATACGTCCACACCGTTGGCAAGGCCGGTTGCCGCAACGAAATCAGGATCAATTGCATACAGTTTGTTACGATTGAGTTCATCTACCTGGCCAAAGTATTTCACCCAGGGTTCAAGGTTCAGTTCTACCCTTTTAATATCTACCTCTATACCACCGACACCGTGGTAAGCGGTCTGGAGGTTGGATTTTACTACGTTGCCATTCGCATCAGTTATCTGCTGATCCGGGCTAAGCAGGAAACCTGTGAACAGGTTCACGATGTCCTGATCAGACTTGGTGCTGATGATATTCTGAGAGTAAACGCCGGTTGCAGCCTTCAGGCGCACATTGTCCGATATATTGTACTTGATGCCCAGCCGTGGCTCAGGCGAGAATTTGTTCAGCTCGGAATAATACTGGAACCTGATGCTGGGTTCAAATATAAACCTGCTGCTGAAGTTGTGACGATATAGAAAGTACAAAGCCGCAAGTGTGCTCTGCCTGTCTTCAGTGGTGGTAATGCCCTGTGCACTATAATAGTTCAATGCGGTGTGGGTACCACTCACTTCTATACCGTATTTCAGCTGGCTGTAATTTGGCAGGAAGTAGGTAAAATTGATCGCCGCTTCAAAGCCGTTTATCTGGCTGGTACGCGGTACGGTATCTGTTGGCACATTAACCTGGTTAAGGCTGATGTTATAGTTTGAATAAGCAAACTTGCCATCAATAAGTGAAGAGCTG
>CAYNGS010000041.1:0-11494 GCA_964396625.1 uncultured Flavipsychrobacter sp. | reverse complement strand
CCAAGGTTTTCGGGCCGGTGCTGGCGCAGACCGGGCGGCTGGCATTCGTGGCCGACAAATTATCGGCATACAATATTGTTGCCATCATTTGCGCTATCAACCCCTACGAAGAGATACGGAAAGAGATCAGGGCCGCTTACAAAAATGTAAAGACGGTCTTTATAGACTGTAATATGGAGACGCTGATGCAGCGCGACCCTAAGGGCCTGTATAAAAAAGCAATGCTGCCGGAAGGCCACCCCGACAAGATCAGCAACTTTACCGGCATCACCGACCCCTTCGAGGTGCCGGTAAACTCTGACCTGACGATCACTACAGATATAGAACCGGTAGAGGTCTCGACAGAAAAACTGGCTCAGTTCATCATCTCTAATTACGCGCTTTAGAAAAGTCAGGTACCCGCGGCCTCAGACTATCACAAATGCCCCGGCGGTATAATTTGTCTCTGCATCTATGATAATGCCACGGCCGTTCTCAGGCAATTTAGAAAACGAGTCACAACTGAGCTGGTCCGTTGTTTCTATGATCACTCTTGCAAACTCGTTTACCGCTACCGGGCTGCCGTCATTATACTGCTCGAATGTATTGATGTCCGTTTTATACTGTACGTCTGTTATGGTGCCTGTTGTTTCTTGTGCATTTATACGCAGGAAATACCTCCTTCCGGGCTGAAGATCATGCTCCGCATCCAGCCAGCAGATCGTGGCCTCCACGCGATTGACCAACACCGGCGTCTCTTTTGCGTGAGCAATAAGATCGCCCCTCCGCGCACCAACGCCGTCACTGAGATACACAACAACATTCTCACCTCCTGCGGCCTCCGTTGCCTCATCGTAACCGCGCACAATACGTTTTACAGAAGAAATTTTCCTTTCGGGCAATACCATCACCTCATCGCCGGTCGTGAGTACCCCCGATAACATTTTACCGGCAAGTCCTTTCTGAGCCTCGTCAATGATATACTGCACGGAAAATCTTGCCGCATCAAAATGCGTGCTGACCGGTTCACAATTTTCAAGATACTGCATTAGCGTATTTCCCCTGTACCACGGCATCTTTTCCGACAGGAAGGAAACATTGTCACCTAGCAACGCACTCATCGGTATAAACGAAATACCCTGAAGGCCCAATTTTTCAGCCATCGCCCGGTAGTCATTCCTGATCGCAGTAAATATCGCCTCATCATAGTTCACGAGGTCCATCTTATTTATTGCAATCACTATGTGGCCTATCCCGAGAAACGACGCGACAAGTGAGTGCCGTCTCGTCTGGTCGGTAATACCATTTTGCACATCTATCAGCACGATCATTGCATCCACGCCCGATGCTCCGGTAACCAGGTTCTTGGTGTACTGAAAATGTCCCGGCGCGTCTGTAATAATGTATTTCCTGTTAGTGGTCGTAAAATATTTGTATGCCACATCGATCGTTATGCCTCCCTGCCGCTCTGCACGAAGTCCATCCGTTATGTGCGCCAGGTTGGGCGTAGCGCTGTCTTTGCCGGCCACCGACTGCAGCACATCCGCTTTTATATTGTTGGTGTCATACAGCAGCCGCCCTATAAGAGTGCTCTTCCCATCGTCCACGCTGCCCGCTGTAATAAACCGCAATATATCCATTGAACTATTTGTGATTGTTGATATTTGATCTGTGATCTGCCGTTATTTTCAATTCCCAACCACTCCACTTTCTAACTTCTCACCCTTTTTGACCCTTTGACCTTTTAACCTGCTATTCTCCCTTCATACCCTTTTGCCTTTCACTTTTGACCTTTAACTTATCTAAAAATATCCCGTCAGTTTCCTGTCTTCCATTGCCGCGTCAGAAAATTCATCGTCCATTCTCGTTTCGCCCCGCTCACTGATCAATGAGTTTTCTATCTCCCTGATCACTTCATCTATTGTTGCTGCGTTGCTTTCCACCGCGGCGGTACAGGTCATGTCGCCTACTGTGCGGTAGCGCACATTCTTATTCACCACTACGTCATGCTCATCAATATGTATGTAGTCAGATGCGGCTATAAGCCTGCCGTTGTGCACCAATATGGGGCGTTCATGGGCAAAGTAGATGGACGGGACTGCAATTTTCTCCCGGCGTATGTAGTACCATACGTCCAGTTCGCTCCAGTTGCTTATCGGGAAGACCCGCACATTTTCCCCTGATGTCCTGTTGTCATTTTGGCTGTGCGATGTCCTTCCGTTGTATATATTCCACAGTTCCGGGCGCTGGTTGTATGGTTGCCATGCCCCTTGCGCATCTCTAATTGAAAATATACGCTCCTTGGCCCTTGCTTTTTCTTCATCGCGCCTGCCCCCGCCTACACAGGCATCGAAACCGAATTCACTGATGGCATCCAGCAGCGTGTGCGACTGCAATACATTCCGGCTGGGAAATTTACCCGTGGCGTCTGCCAGGTTTTTTTCTATTATGGTATCGGCTACCTTACGCACGATCAGTTGCAGGCCCGTCTCTGCCACCAACTGATCTCTGAACCGCAGCGCTTCTTCAAAATTGTGCCCGGTATCAATATGCAGCACCGGGAAGGGAACCTTGCCGGGATAAAATGCCTTTAGCGCCAGGTGAATGAGCACCGTGGAATCCTTTCCACCCGAGAACATCAGCACCGGGCGCCTGAACTGCCCGGCCAGTTCCCTGAAAATAAATATCGCTTCCGCTTCAAGTATGTCTATATGGTCCATTATTTGCCGCTTCTTTGCGAGAGAGGAAGCGATCGCGTCATGCGAAATGCTTTCCTCAACATTTTATCATTTAAAAACAGCCCTGCCCTCCTCATCTATGCTAAAATCGCTGCACACACCCGCCATATGATATTTAACGGCATTGGCATTTTTATCAAAAGATGCGTCTGAAAAGGTGGCCACATTACAGTTGACCGACCTCGCAAGATATTCCGTGTCATCTATGATCACCCGCCAGTAAAAATCGGTATCTCCGTGGGCGGTATTGAAACGTATTTTAAAACGAATATTGCCTTTTAGCGATACTTCTGTTGCCACATGCGCCGATTTGAGAATAAAAATAAGAAACGAAAGGCATACAGGGGCCTAAATGCAAAATAACGCTGCTCTCGCGTCCGGCATCTTGCAATTTATTTTCCCACAATTTTTAAACTGCATAATATCGCCCTCCGGCCTAGTTTCCGTTAAAACTAGCCTATAAATTGTGAATAAGCCCCGTGATTTCGGTATAGTTTTTGCACACGATACCCTGTCCTCGCGGTCAGGAAAAAGAGGTGACAGTTTATTGATTGGTTCACTAAAAAAAGTAAATTTCTTCAACGCTCATGCTGCAAATTTCATAGGTAAATGTCGGGAAATATGGGGTGATGATGGGGATTTCGATTAAAAGATATATGAGCCACAGCAAATGGTTTCAGCCAAATTACATTCCTCATTTCTTCCGAAAAAAAGTTTTTTTCGGCCCTGGGGAAATGGAAAAACAAATTTGGAAACAGCAAATTAACGTGCCAAAAACGTTACCAAAATGGGAAACGAAAGGGAAATCTGATAAAATATAATATCAACGTCGTAGTACCCCTCAACGCTAACCAACAACTTACGACTAACCGCTAACGACTAACTAAACCCCAAATCCAACTAACTTTATAGCATGAGTTCCATTTTCGGTAAGATACATTTGGCGCAGCGGCCCATGTCCACTGAGGATATGACGCCCATGCTGAATGAACTAAACCACTGGAATGCCGACCATAAAGATGTATGGGTAAACGGATCGACGGGGCTGGGCTGCCTGATGCTGTATAATACGCCCGAGTCGCAGCACGAAAAACTGCCGCTGCACGATGTAGTCACTAACCTCTGCATCACCGCCGACGCGCGGATAGACAACCGCGACGAGCTGTACCCTCACCTGCACATGTCATCGCCCACCGAAAAATCTCTGCCAGACAGCAGTATGCTCCTACGGCTGTATAAAACCTATGGTGAGGACTGCGTAAAATACCTGGTCGGTGATTTTGCATTTGCTATATGGGACGAACAGGAGCAAAAACTTTTCTGTGCCCGCGATCACATGGGCGTAAAACCCTTCTTTTATTACAGCGATGATCATTTTTTTGCCTTTGCCACCGAGAAAAAAGGACTGCTGTGCCTACCCGGCATCAATAAAACAATAGACAAACAGTTTTTTTACAACCAGGTGATATGGCCGCCGGTACAGGCTGCAGACACCACGCTGCATGCCAACATCAAACGCCTGCCCCCGGCGCACTCGCTCACCTTTTACCCGGCCGGCCGCAGGCTTGTGCTCAGCAATTACTGGTCCCTGGACCCATGCCGGGAAACAAAACTGGCGCGCAACGAAGATTACTACGAAGAGTTGTGCCAGCACTTTGAGGCTGCCGTAAAATGCAGACTGCGCTCGAACTACCCCATCGGCGCCGAGCTAAGCGGTGGGCTCGATTCGTCGGCCATCACTGGGGCTGCGTGCCGGTTTCTGAAAAATGAGGGGAGAAGCATTACTACCTTTTCTAACACGGACAACGGCGACCCCGAACTGTTAAAGGTTCTGCAGGGCGAGAATGAAAGAAAATATATGGAGGCGGTCATCAGGTACAACCACATCGATAATTATGTGATGATCACCGAAGACATTTTTGATCATCCGTTCGACGAAGTGGATTTTGCACTCAAAGTGAATGAAGGGCCTGAGATGTGGACGCTGTTATGGCAATTGCCCCTGAAGAAGGCGGCCATGGAGCGAAATGTACGGACGTTGTTATCTGGCTTTCCGGGCGATGAGATGGTTACCTACCGCGGGCAATTCCATTTTCTCGATCACCTCGATAATAAAGAATTGGGGAAATATTTCTCTGCCAGCACGGATAAGGGACTTAAGAAGCTCAAACCGTTCCTCACACCGGGCATGGAGTTTGGCCTGCACAAACTAAGAAACCTGCTCACTCATAACGACAAGCATACAAAACAAGCCGCTGCATTTATAGACATCCCCGTCAAGTACAGGCTCAGCAAGGGCGACACTGCCTGGAAAGACCCTCATTATAAAGAGCGGTTCAAAAGCCACCGGCATTATCAAAAATACAGATTGCTGAAGACTGAGGTGTCCCTGCGGCTGGAAGCCGAAACAAGGTACGGGATATGGTTCAGAACAGAACCCCGGTTTCCGATGGCAGATATAAGACTCACCCAGTTCTACCTGTCCATGCCTAACAGCATTAAAAGCGAAGGCGAAATGAGCCGCAATGCTTATCGCAATGCAATAAAAAAATACCTGCCCGAAAGTGTGCTGCTGTGCGAAAGCAAGTCGGGCAATGTAGCTCCGTTCAGAAACGCACCCCAGGCAATATCGCTCAGGCAAGATGCTATATTAAAAATACTTAATTCAAAAGCCGGCAGCTCGGCAAACCTGAACAAAAGCATTTCATATTCGCCTAATAATGAAAATAAATTAATAAGATATATAGAATTGTTGCGATGGATGGAAAAAAATCCGAAAATCTGAAAAAATATATTTGCATATTAACAAATGGATAACTATCTTTGCTGAAACACTATTGACATGCAAAACCTCTTAAACACAACTGATACTAACACTCCTGAATCAGTGAAGAAAGTGTGGGCTACGCCTGTTTTTGAGATCATCAGCAAGGAGATCATCAAGTCGGGGTTGGTGGCCGGCGCAGAAGGCTGGAGCGGTACTGCTTATCTTTCCTAGGGTCTGGGTGTGCTTTCCTTCGGCGGTTTCTGCCACTACTTAAGCGTATTTATATTTCTCCATTAAGTCTTTATTTAATAGCAATATTTTATTCACCTGTTCGGCGGTCAGCTCTTTATGCCAGTTGCCCATTGTGCCTGATCTGAAGAAACGCTCGCTTTTTCGGGCTTTTTCTTTGAATCCTTTTTTGGCCTCCTGCGCACTAAGTTGATCGAAATTTGTCGCCGCAATTGCCGTCGATATTTGCTCATCTGTATATTGCCAGCCTATAAAACTCAGGGCCCCGGAGAAGGTTGCGAAAGTATCGACAAGCATATCTTCATAGCGTATTACGCAGACGGGGAAAGATGGCTTAATGGTCCAACTGTTCACATGCCCTGCCCAGTCGCTCAGGTGCTGGGTAAACTGCATGTTCTTATTGAGGTTGCCGGCTTGCGGCGCCATGCAGGCAGCTTTGTCGCCAAGCATTTGCACGGCCTCATCCATGCTGAAATGCATATGATTTGCCAGAGAACCCACAATGTCAAGCGGGTTGCGGATGAAGTAAATGGCACAATGCGTTGCATCGCCGGGAATGAGATCCTGCCCCTCAGTGTCGGCCTCGAAAGCATCGTGCACCTTTACAATAGTGAGTGCCTCGCGGTCGGCTGCCAATTGGCGGTACACATCAGCAACCATCAGCTTGGCTTCCTCGTCATACAGGTCGCGCGACTCAATCTCACTCACGAGATCGAAGGTGTACCTGGATGAGAAGATGCCGTCTGAGTCCATATTGTTTATGTCTACATGCCCGTCATTAAGCAGGGCTGTGAGAAATGCCCGGAACCACGTATTACCCGATTTCGGGTAAGACGCCAGCCACAATATCTTATGAGGGAACTGCGCTCTGGGCATTACAATAGCTTTTCAATTGCGTCAGATAATAGATCGACATTAGTGCCGGACAGGGGACGCGTTACTTTGTAAACGGGAATATTGTTGGATATCTGCGAAAGCAAAGAAAAATGCAGCCCTCTCAGCTTGGTGTTGGCTATAAGCTGGTTTCTATAGGCCTGTTTTTCTATTTCCCGAAAAGCCTCCATGGGCGGGAGTTTATCAATGCTGATCTCGCCCGCGCTGTTTTGCGGTGCGAGTATGAATAACTTATCGACGGGTAAAGATTCAGCGCTGAAGCGGTCGTAAAAGAACTGGCCGTACTTTGGCAGTTTAGGGCGTATCTTAAACTCCTTGTTGAATTGTGTATTGCCAAGCTGTTCAATTGCATCTTCCCACAGTTTTACCATTGGATAAGATGCAGTGCCCAACACATCTGTACTGCCCGTGGTATGCCGGAGCACACAGATATCGTCGGTAAAGATAACATAGCCCCGGCTGGCAAGATTGGCGATCAGCGTAGATTTGCCCGCACCTGAATTGCCCGTGAACAATACCAGTTTGCCGTCCTTCACAACGGCCGAAGCGTGCAACGGTATCTGCCCGCGCTGGTACAGTATGGCCGCAATTACGGTGCCTAACAAAAACAAACGCACACTATGCTCATCTATACCCGGAAGCGGCTCAACAACGATCTTCTCGCCACGTGTCGCATAATAACGGGCCACAGTTTTAAGGTTCAGTAAATACTCGTCATCTGTAAGCCAGGAATAAGCTCTCTTTATCACCGTTTCGCCTTCCAGTGTTTCGGGGGTTTTGCCGATGGTAATTGTGACATCAGCGGCAGTAAAATCTGACGGCAACAGTTCTGGGAACTCAATCTGAGACGAGATATTCAGGCCGAAGCCCCAATATTTGTGCATGAGCGGTTATTGTTTACAAATGTAGCACTTGATACAAATATCAGGTAATAATCACCCGCTCAACTGAAAGATGAGTGTACCTGGTATTGAGAAAAGTCGCAAAAACCGGTAACGATAATGCCTGCGCACTGCAGCCATGCGTGGCCTTTGAGCTGCTGCTTTTCGTCTTTGCCAAACCCGAAATAAAGGGTACTCTGCAGTTTCCGGCGCCGCAGCATGATCTTAGCTGTCAGCGACCGGGTATAGCACTCAGTGTCCCACGGGGTGTACTTATCACACAGCTTTATGGCAAATCTTATCTTTTTAATGAGATCCAGCCTGTCGGTTGAGCCCTCGGCTGCTGGCTGCTCCTGGCGGCTGCCCAGCCAACCCGCCACTTTACGGAAAGGAAGGAATAAAAGAGTGATCTTGACATAGGCTGCTGTAAAAACAGCTTCAAAAAACAGCCGCTTTGTGGACCACGGCAAGGAAGCAAAACTCTTCGATTTGTTAGCCAATCGCCGCATCATCTCTATGCTGTGTTGGTATTTTTGAATATAAAAATGCCTTGGTCCCGGCTATTCTGCAAAAAGCCAATGACCTCCTTTGCGCATTGCTCTTCAGATATATCATATAGCGCAACGAGCTGCTGAATCAGATCCTTCACTGTCGTTGGCTGCCCGCAGAGGTTCCAGATATCGGCGCCCACATTGTTCATCGAAATGAAATCCCCGTTATCCATGTTCATCATCACCATTTCCTCTCCCAATTTATTAGCTATGAATTTTGAGTCATTCCGCTGAATTATGGTATCTAGAACGATAGTCTTATTTTCCATTCAAGTTGAAATTACCATGCAGTGCAGGTACTGCAATCGCATGTGGCAACGGGTTTTCTATTTCAAAGGTAGTAATAATTTTTTGCGAAATTTGTAAAGAATAGCCATATATTACATAGCATATGACCGAACAAACAGGCGCCTGATGGAAGGTGGGTTCATAACAAATTATGAGGAGGTCAGGCGTGTAAAGCCGCCTGCTTTCAGGAGCTATATCCGCGACCTTGCGCTGAAGGCGCTGGCCCTGTCAGCCAATAAAAAATACTTGCAGCAGCCAAGGATACAGTTTCTGTACATCCATCATATATTCAAAGATGAGGAAGAAAGGCTCGAGACGCTGCTGGAAATACTGGCCCGCGACCATGAGTTCATTAGCTATGATAAGGCCGTGGAGAAGATACTAACCGGAGCCGTAGACCGGCCATATATCACATTCAGCTCGGACGATGGGTTTAAAAACAATCTGAGGACGGCACAAATACTGAACGCCTATAACGCTAAGGCCTGCTTCTTTATTAACCCGGGCATCATAGGCGAAACCGACTACAACAAAATAAACCAGTACTGCACCCATACACTCGACTTCCCGCCAGTAGCTTTCTTGAACTGGAAGGAGGTAGCGCAACTGCAGAAACTGGGACATGAAGTAGGCAGCCATACAATGCGCCACATGAACGTTGCCGCAGCTACGGAACAGGAGGTAAGGGAAGATATGGAGCAGACCTTCAGTATACTGACCGAGCGGTGCGGCGAAGTGAAACATTTCGCATATCCATACGGGCGTTTCTTCCATTTCACGCCATTTGGCAGAAGGGCCGTTTTTGAAGCCGGCTTTAAGTCGTGCGCTTCGGCAGAAAGAGGATGCCATGTCAACCCCGCATCCCCGATCGCTAATACCGAGCTCTGTATAAGAAGGGACTATACAGTTGTGGGCAACAACATTGACCATATTCTCTACTTCCTGATCAACAACGCCAAACATGCCGATCCTGCTAACAACTTGTTTCCAGCCAGTTTAAGATGAAAGTGATCATTCTCACATCGTCGGTATATGGCACAGCAGGGCACCATTTGCCAATACTCTTTGACTGCAAGGCGATCGAGATAGTTATGGTTGTAGTAAGCGAGGGTAAAATAAGCAGTCGGGGAAAATACCTCCGCAAGAGATTAAAGAAGATTTGCAGGATCGGTTTCCCCGGTGCACTTAACGGCATCAGGATGCGAAAGTGGTATACAGATGCTATGCGTAAATATTGCAGCATTATCAACGCGGAAGAGTTCTGCAAAACGCACCAGATTCCGTTTGAAAGAGTGCCGTATACGAACAGTGAGGAAACAAAGAACATCTTCCGCACAAGCGGGGCGGACATTGGACTGAGCCTGGGCAACGACTATATTTCCGGAAAAATATTCAGCATACCGAAATACGGCATGTTGAATGTGCATCATGAGTTGCTGCCAGACTATCAGAATGCACAAAGCATTATCTGGGAACTATACAACGGTTCCACTGACACAGGTTATACGATTCATAAAATAGACCAGCACATAGACACAGGGGCGATACTGTTGCAGGAAAAAATGCCGATAATTTTTAGAAATAACCTGGCAGATACCGTCGCTTACAACTATGCCCAGCTTTTTGAACACTCGGCAAAGGGCCTGGCTACAGTGTTTGACAATTTTGAAAAATACTTTTCTGAAGCAAGGCCGCAAGCACAAGGACGGTCATACACAACTCCATCCTGGCGACAATTTCTGCATATGCTACGGCAGTTCAGGAAGCTGAAGGCCGGCTCTGATTGACCTAACAAAAAAGAGGCTGCCTGTTTAATGGCAGCCTCTTTAAAGAAATGATTCGGCGTTATTGTTTCAACAATCTGCCGGTAACCCTGCTGTAACTGTTTTCAACAGAAACAAGGTACACACCGGAAGGAAGTGAAGCAACGTCCATATTGGTGGATAATCCGCCATCAATGTTGATCTTCTTCTCGCCAACCTTTTGTCCCAGCATATTGTAGATGCGGACAGTGGCACGACCTTCAAATTTAGGCAACACGATGTTCACATTCTTGCTTGTCGGGTTCGGAGACATAACCAACTCAGTCAGCTTATTGGTCCTTGCGTTAACCATAAGCGGATTGGAATAGGCAGTTCTGTGCGCACCCTTGTGCTGGATGCTGTGTGTCAGTTTGGTGTTGGTCCATACACTGCCTGTATCCGCAACGATGAACTGAACGGCATTAATATTGCTGTCTGTCACGCTTGTAGAAAGTGAATCAGAAGGGATAGCATAGAAACCATCGGGAGGATTTGCTGAAACTGCCACACCCCACTCTCCTTCCACTGATTCATAGATAACGGGAAGGTTCTCAACGGAATCGTCAAAAGTCAAAGACGTAGGAGAAACGATCAACAGGAGCGATCCATGCTGTTCCTGTGTTTGCGCCTCCTGGCATTTGCCGGTGTTGTCTTTCAGGCAGTAATGATACCTTACCCTGGGGCTAGAACACGAGGTCAGATCATCATCGTTATCATGGTCGTCGCCGTCAACAACATCGTAACCACCCGCTTTCTGGCCGGTATACAGGGTGCAGTTGCCGCCTGCATAACGGTCAGACGGTATAGTTGACTGACCAACAACAAGGTAGTGGCCACCTGCGGGAACAGTAATCGTGTACTGGTAGGTAGGGCCGCCACCTATGTAAGTCACTACAGGACTGCTGATGATGCAGTTAGTAATCCGACCGGTTGAGCTACCCCATACAGATGCGTAGTGACTTTGACTACCATCCATTGGTCCGCATATATGCCTGTCGTAAACTTTCAAAGTAGCAGGCAGGGTGTTTTTAGAAACGGAGGGATAGAAGCCGCTTGATGTGGTGTACAAACAAGAGTAAGCAGTGATCTGCGCACTCGGTACTACAGTGTCAAACTTAGTAGCAGTACTGCTGCAGCCACCACTTGATACAGTAAGCGTAACCGTGTATGTAGAAGCACAACACGGATTAAGAACATTCAATGTTGACCCTGTTGCAGAACCGACTATGCTGGCACTGCCGCAATGATCATGACCGCACCGGTGACCGGCATTGTGGTGACAGTTGGTCGTGCAAGATGTGCCGTAGTGGTCGCAACCAACGCCGCAAATGTGACCAGCATTGTG
>CAYNGS010000040.1:0-11570 GCA_964396625.1 uncultured Flavipsychrobacter sp. | reverse complement strand
ATTTTTGTATCTCTTTTTATAAGCTAGCCACTTCTTATGTTTCTCGTTTGGTTTGATATATCACATATAGATTATTATTCCTTAAGGGACCTTGCAAGGTCCGGCCCAATTCGTGTAATTATTTTTTACACTATCTTTACTGAACTACTTAATTGAAAATCTGCTTGTTTTGAATTTTACTGACTTTGGTTTTGACGACGAGTTGTTGGATGGTATAGATGCAATGGGCTATAAAACAGCCACTCCTGTTCAGGAACAGGTAATACCAAATATTATTGCCGGAAAGGACATTATCGCTGCTGCGCAAACCGGCACCGGCAAAACTGCGGCCTTTCTGTTGCCTGTTATTCATAAACTGATCACGCAGCACCATGAAGGGCATAAGATCAATGCAATGATTATTGTACCCACCCGAGAGCTGGCCGTGCAGATCGCACAGACGCTTGAGGGCATATCTTACTACACATCAATTAGTTTCATTGAGGTATATGGCGGCACTGGCGGGGCTCCATTCGCCAACGAGCGGAAGGCGCTTACTTCAGGTGTAGATATCGTCATCTGCACGCCCGGCCGTATGATCTCTCATCTCAATATGGGATATGTGAAGCTTGATGGGCTCAACTATCTCATTCTTGATGAGGCCGACCGCATGCTCGATATGGGCTTCTACGAAGACATTATCAAGATCATTTCTTACATGCCCAAAAAGCGCCAGAACTTGTTGTTCTCAGCCACCATGCCCCCGGCCATTAGAAAGCTTGCCAATACCATCTTACACAACCCGGTAGAGGTAAATATTGCCATCTCAAAACCGCCGGAGCAAATAGTGCAGGAGGCGTTCATTGTGTATGATGCGCAAAAAATTCCATTGGTAAAATATATTCTCGGGCAGAAGGAATTCGGCAGCGTGCTTATTTTCTGTTCCAGCAAATTGAACGTAAAACAGTTATGCGCCGAACTTAAAAAAGCGCGGCTTTCAGTCGACCAGATCCAGTCCGATCTTGAACAGGATAAGCGGGAACAGGTCCTGCTTGATTTTAAGAGTAAAAGACTGAAGATACTCGTTGCCACCGACATTCTCAGCCGCGGCATAGACATTGAAGACATCGACCTGGTCATCAATTACGACGTTCCTCACGATGGGGAAGATTATATACATCGCATAGGACGCACCGCGCGGGCGGCAAGCAAGGGCACGGCCTACACCTTTGTGAGCGAAAAAGAACTGATCAAATTCAGCCGTATCGAAAAGCTGCTGGGTCATCCGGTTACTAAACAACCCGTTCCCGAACAATTTGGCCCGGCACCGGTGCCCGGAGAAGCAAGACATGCCCCATCCGGCAAGAAAAAATATAAAAAATGGAATCGTAATAAATAGCTTAATTTTGATAGTGATTTAATTACTAATCATTTACAACAGAAAAGCCCAGTACAAAATTTATAAAATATAATTTAATATGAGCAGTGCTACCCGTTTTGTAATTATTGACGACGACGTTTTAAATAATAAGATCTGCACCGTAACCCTGAGAAAGATTTTTCACGATGCCGATATTAAAACGTTTCTCGATTCTGTAGCAGGTTTCGATTACATCGCCGCCGAATATGCAAGTAATGATCACGATGATAACCTGGTGCTGTTCCTCGACCTGACCATGCCGGCAATGGATGGTTGGGAGTTTCTGGAAAGATTCGAGCTGCTGGATGAAAAGGTGAAAAAACGCGTCAGGATTTACGTACTTTCCTCCTCCGATTATAAAAAGGATATCGACAAAGCGCGGGCTAATAAGCATGTGGTACACTACCTGATAAAACCCTTTACAAAAAAGACCATCAGGCTCATTACAGTGTCACTTGGCAAGGAATACAACGAAGTGGAAGGATAGGTTCTTCCGATGTAGTTTGGGCACAATCAATAATCAGCATTTTTGAATATTATTTTTTAATATTCTCATACATAAGCCATACTGCAAAATGGCTGAACAAATAAATTTTTACGTCATAATAAGCCTGTTTTGCAGGCATTTCCCAAAAAGAAACCGCTAAATAAAATATTCCTTTACCATTATCCCAAAAAGTATATTTTTGCACCAAAATTAAATGGATTATCTATGTCTGAAATTGCAAATCGCGTTAAGAAAATTATCGTGGACAAATTAGGAGTTGACGAATCAGAAGTTACCCCTGAGGCAAGTTTTACCAACGACCTCGGTGCTGACTCGTTAGACACCGTTGAATTGATCATGGAATTCGAAAAAGAATTCAACATTTCAATTCCTGATGAACAGGCTGAAACCATCACTACCGTTGGCCAGGCTATTGCTTACCTGGAAGAACATGTAAAGTAATTTACTAAACCACTAGCGTATCTGAAAATCGTTCGATGAACTTAGCGTTTAAACGAGTTGTCGTTACGGGCATCGGTGCCCTGACGCCTTTAGGCAATGGCATACCCGCATATTGGGAAGGGCTGGTTAATGGTGTGTCCGGAGCCGATTTCATTAAACAATTTGACGTAACCAAATTCAAAACGAAATTCGCTTGTGAGCTTAAGGACTTCAACCCTGAAGATTTTTTCGAACGCAAGGAAGCACGTAAACTCGACCGTTTTTCGCAAATTGCCCTGGTTGCCGTTGATGAGGCGGTGAAACAGGCTAAACTCACCGAAGAAGGTATCAATCACGATCGCGTTGGGGTTATTTGGGGTTCAGGCATAGGGGGTATGATCACTTTCATTGAAGAAATGAAAAACTACAATGCAGGTGATGGTACTCCCCGCTTTAATCCCTTCTTCATTCCTAAGCTGATATTGGATATCGTAGCAGGCCACATATCCATGAAGTACAGTTTCCGCGGGCCGAATTTTTGTACCGTTAGCGCCTGTGCTTCCTCCACAAATGCTATTATCGACGCGCTTACCTATATCCGCATCGGCAAAGCAGATGCCATCATCTGCGGCGGCTCCGAAGCAGTTGTTACGGAGGCCGGCATAGGCGGGTTCAACGCCATGAAAGCGCTATCGGAACGTAACGACGATCCGAAGACCGCAAGCCGTCCGTTCGATCTCAACCGCGACGGCTTTGTTTTAGGAGAGGGTGCCGGGGCTATTGTTCTTGAAGAGTACGAACATGCCAAACGCAGAGGCGCTCACATCATTGCAGAGGTAGCCGGCGGGGGACTCAGCGCTGATGCTTACCATCTTACTGCACCGCATCCCGAAGGTCTGGGCGCATTCAATGTAATGAAGAATGCACTCAATGACGCCGGTATGCTGCCCGAGGATATCGATTACATCAATGTTCACGGGACTTCGACCCCTTTGGGCGATATCAGCGAGATCACCGCTATACAACGCGTGTTCGGAGATCATGCTTACAACCTCAATATCAGCTCTACCAAATCAATGACGGGCCACCTTCTGGGTGCCGCAGGGGCCATCGAGGCTATCGCCAGTATCCTCGCCACTATTCACGATACCATACCACCTACGATCAACCACTTTACCGACGACCCGTCATTCGACCCAAGGCTTAACTTTACTTTTCACAAGGCGCAAAAGCGCACGGTCAATGCTGCTTTAAGCAATACTTTCGGGTTTGGCGGGCATAACGCCTCCGTTATCTTTAAAAAACCATCCGATTAGCTTTGCGGCGCCTCATCAATCGCATCTTAACAAAATCCTCTCCCAACAAGCAGTTGTTGCTGCAATTAGAACACCTTTTAGGATTTACCCCCCGCCACATCGACTATTACCAGCTCGCACTGATGCACCGGTCCAAACCGGAAGACGTTACGGACAGCAATGAACGGCTTGAGTTCCTGGGTGATGCAATACTGGGTGCCATTGTTGCTGAATATCTATTTAAAAAATACCCTTACCAGCCCGAAGGCTACCTCACAGAACTGCGCTCGCGAATCGTGCGCCGCGAAACAATGAATAATGTTGCCCTGCGCATGGGCCTCAACAAATTGGTTCAATACAATCAAAACGACCGGGGTCTCAGCCGCAGCCATATCTTCGGCAATGCATTGGAGGCACTTATCGGAGCCGTCTATCTCGACAAAGGCTTTATTAAGACCCGGAAATTCATCCTCAACCAGATCATCCGCTCATACATAGACCTGGATATGATGGAGAGCACCGACACTAATTATAAGAACCAGCTCCTGAGCTGGGCGCAGCGAAACAACCACGTTCTCAGTTTCGATACCCTCGACGAAAAAATGGAATCGACACGCAAGCTATTCACCGTGGGCGTAGTAATAGATGGCGAGCTGCTGGTTAGCGGCACAGGCTTCAACAAAAAAGAAGCCGGACAGGTTGCCGCACAAAAGGCCCTCGAAAAAATAAATTCAGCCAATTAGCCATTCCCTCTTTCTTAATGGCCTATAGTTACCTGTTCAGAATATGCCTGCCCACCGGCGTTGATTATAACTGTATATATGCCCGCCGCAAGATCATGAATATCCATTTGCATCAGCGTTTTTTCGGTTTTGGCTGCCCGCACCACGTGTCCGCTCATGTCCACAAGCGTAGCGCTAAGCATATCAAAATGCTGGCTTACGGTCGATGAGATGTTAAGGATCGATGAGGCGGGGTTCGGATAAATGTTAAGCTGATATTTTACCGGCAGCGAACGCACATCAAGCACCGAGCCCGATCGCAGTATAGTACCGCCATCGCCCACCGCATATGCGCTGCCGTTAAACCATCTTACCTTCAGCAGTGTTTCGCTCGTCGGACTTACTTCGATCGTCCACGTCTCGCCGCCATCTGTTGTTTTTAATATCCTTCCGTACACCCCTACGGCATACCCCAGTTTGTCATTGGCAAATGACACCGAAAACAATGGGTCGCCCACCGGCGATATCTTGGGCGTCCATGTCAGCCCGCCATTACTTGTTTTAAATATCTTACCGCTGTCTGCTACCATCACGCCATTCAACACATTCCAGAAATACACCCCTCCTATCCCCTCCTGCGCGTAAATAATATTCCAGTGTTTGCCGGTGTCTGTTGTTTTCAGCAAATACTTATGCAGGGCAAAATTACTTACCGCATACCCGGTCTGGGCATCAACGAAGTCTATATGATCAAGCCCCAGCGAATCAAGGCACGTGTGCGCGGTATTTGTCTGGGTTATCCAGCTGTTACCACCATCGTTTGTATAGTAACAGTTTCCACTAAAGAACTGTGGGGTATCGTACCCTCCGGCGAACCCGACTTTGCTATTCAAAAATTGCATATCCGCTATGCCGGCTGTAACGGTATCCTCCAAGTAAAACGCCCAGTTATGCCCCTTGTCCATTGAACGAAAAAGAATTGTATGGCTCCCGAAACCCGCCGCAATAGCGGTATCAGCATCCTTAAAAGCAACGGTCTCGATCAAATAGCCCGCCGGCAGTGGCGATACAGAATCCCACGCAACGCCATTATTAAAGCTTTGGAAAATATACCCCTGGAAATCAGAGAACCGATACCCTACCCCAATGATCACGGAATCACGGACGGCAACATCAGCCATGCGGTACATATCCGGGTAAACGCGGGTGAGCCTTGTCCACTGTGCACTAGCAGATAAATGACAAGTAATCAAAACAAGAGAAATGCTGATAAGCGAATAGATTTTCTTCATCGGGCCGATTTTTATATCATCTATGACGATATTATCAGCCCCAGGCTTGGGTATGCAACCGTATTTTAAGGATTTTTAAGAATAATTAAGTTTTTTTTCCCGCGTGCCCGTAAAACCAATTTTGACGAACTGACTTATCAATCTACGCCGTTATTTAAATATCATTTTCTTCAGCTTCCACAGCAGTGAGTCATTCTTATGCAGTACTATATACAGAGCCCGCTGCCCGCCAAAACTCCTGAAGAACCTTTCCACGCCTTCATCCATACTCCCTTCCAGGTCAAATGTTTTATGGCCCTTCTTTTTTGCTTCCTTTATCGCACACCATAACAGCAGCGACATCGCCTTGCTGCTGCTGCTTTCCTGGTTTTGCCCGCCCATAAAGTAATAGCTGCTGTTGTCGTCCCACACCTGCCACACTATCGCCTGTGTTTCTCCATCTTTTTTAGCTACCCACAGTTTCGCTGCATCATGGGCCAGGCAGGCATCCATTATCTTTTGCAGGTATGCCGCCGTATAGGCCGGTGCGGCGCCCTTATTTGTCAGGGTAGCTTTCTGGAATTTATACAGTTCCTTCACGCTCTCCGGCGAATTGCTCACAGTAATGTCCTTATCTGCCTGCCTGATATTGCGTCGTGTAGTCTCCTTCATATTGCCCAGCAGCGCATCCTCGCTTTCTGCCAGGTCCAGCAAAAAGGTCTGCTGCACTAGCGGACGAAGCTTCTTATTCTTAAACAGTCCGGCCTGTTTCATGCCCGGCTTCAGCGCCAGGTGCCATACATCAGCATCCGGCACCTGCTTCATCAGTTCAGTCACAGTTTCATGTTCAAAGCTGTCGAGGTTACTCTCTTTTATATCTTTCGGAAAAAACACATGCGGCCCCAGGTAGGGCGTCAGCATCGGGTTGCGCAGCAAGCTCACGCTCACTTTTTTTTCTATGGGGTATGCCCACACCCCCACCGTCTGCTCCCCTTTTTTGGCAATGGCTACATCCCACTTCTGGCACACCGTATCCAGCCACCACGGCTGCATGAACAATGGCACCCCGGGCATTTCCTTGCATATCTTTTGGTACAGATCCTTATTGCTCATGTTAATCTAAAGGTCAGATCCCGCTTCTCAATAGCTTTATGACTATCACCTCACTACGCTCCGCCAACTTTTCACTTTTCACCCTGCCGGCGGGCAGGTTTTGACTTTTCACTTATCACGTCACTTAAACTGCAGCACTCGCGCCGGCTGTATTCTGCGAATATACAGCGCAGGCAACCACATACAAAATACGCAGAGTATCAGTGTAGCCACATCTATCAGTCCCACCTGCCACCATACTATTTTCACAGGCACATAGCGCATAGAGTAAGATTCTTCCGAGAGTGTAAAAAGCCCGTAATGCACCTGCAGCCAGCACAATAACAACGCAAGCACATTGCCAAGCAGTATCCCGACAGTGGCTATCAGGGCCGCCATACTTAGAAAAATGTTGCGCGTCGCCTCAAAGGTCATGCCGAGCGCCTTCAGCAGGCCCACCATTATAGCGCGGTCCACCATCAGTATCAGCAACACCGCTCCCATATTTATCACAGACACCACAGCCATGATCACCAGCAGTATGGTCCCGTTGGCGCCCTGTATCTGCAGCCAGTCAAAGATGAATGAATAATTTTCAACGGTCGTGTACGACTCCATTGGCGCCGATATCAGGTTGTAGTGAATATAGCCCGACACCTGGTCGGCATACAACTCGTTGTCAAGATCCACCTGGTAGCCATTGATGCTGTCTGCCGGCCAGTTATTGATACGCTGCAGCAACCTGATGTCGCAAACCCCGAAAACTTTGTCTACCTCTTCCATCCCGCTGTGATAGAGACCACATACCCTCACACGCCTTATCCTTGGCGCATCGCTTTGTATAAAATCGAGCTGCACCGTATCGCCTGTGTTTATCTTCAGCCGGTCGGCGGTCGTCTGCGAAAGCACAATTTGCTTGGCATAGAACGAGTCACTGTAGTCTATACCCGCGCCACTCGTCGTAATTCCGTGTAAAAAATGATAATCCTTGTTCACGCCCTTCAGGGTCAGCCCCTCCATCTGCCCATGCGCCTGTAAGATCACCGGCCGCTCGGTAAACGGTGACACCGACACCACATGCGGTATCCGCTTAATGGAATCCACCAAAGTCGGGTTATAATACAGTGGTTCTGAAAAAGTCAGCGAGTTCGACCTGGTCTCGTCATAAGGCAGCACATGCACATGCCCCATAAATGCGAAAAGCTTTTCGCTCACCGCATACTTAAATCCCGTGACCACAGCTATGGCAATGATCATCACGGCCACACTCAGTGTCGTAGCCGCTATCGCCAGTTTTATGATAAACGACGAAAAAGTACCCTTCTGCTTTGCTAAATACCTGCGCGCTATGAAAAACGATAGATTCAATATACTTGCCTGAGACTCAAAAGTACTTCTTTTAAAAATGAAGTAGGCGAACTCCGGAATGTTGTGATGAGCGTCCCATAACGACCAAAAAAAGAAAATATATTACTACCCAATTGGAGTATAGCCTAAACTCGCTCCACCACTACGGCAGTACCATAGGCCAGCACCTCCGTTATGCCTTCCATCACATCATTTGCATCATAGCGCATACAGACGATCGCATTTGCCCCGGCTTCATTGGCATGCGCTATCATATGCTCATATGCATCCTCGCGCGCCTTCTCACACAGCTCCACAAATACCGACAGCTCGCCGCCAAAAAAAGACTGTATGCCGCCGGCCAGGTTCCCCAGCACACTCCTCGACCGTACCGTTATGCCCCTTACAAGCCCCAGGTGCTTGGTAATGCGGTAACCATCCAATGTATTTGTCGTAGTAATAAGATTTCTGTCTACCATGGTTTCTATTTTAAGTACTCACAAATTTAGTAGTGTAAGGGCCTCATACTTACATGCCGCACGCAGACAATTATTATTTCATTGTCCTTTTTATAGTAGCTGACGCGATAACTTACTATCTCAAAGTAAAAGAAATGTCCGTCATTGCTTATTTTGTAAGGATCCAGGCGATATGTGGCCTTGGTAGTCGTCAGTCGGGTGATTTTGCTCAGTATTTTTTCTTTGACCGAATCTGCATTCTGTTCAGAATCTCTGCGAATATACTCAATAGCTGCACTGAACTGCTTTACAGCACGTGGGGACCAAATTATTTTCCACCCACGCCCTACCACTTTTTGGCGATTTTAGTCACTTCGTCATGTGTGTAAAATTCGCCGTGCGCCACTTCATCCATTGCCTCGTCAATATCTTTATTATAATCTTCAATGCTCACAGCCCCTGTCTTCCTGTCGCTTCTTTTCAAAAATGTCTTTAGCATCTGCACAACCGATTTTTTCTCAGCAAGGCTAAGCTGCTTAAAATAGTTATACATTTCCTGTTCAATTCCTTTTGCCTCCATACTAAATTTATTTATGCAAAAATAACACTATTTGGCCTACGAAAAAAAATGCGCTCCAAACGTCCGGTGGGCATCAAAAGTCATTATTGCTTAGCGATCTTGCGGCCTTCCGTCCGCAAAAAAAGCAATGGCTGCTCTGCCACGAAACAGCCATTTTTTTTTCAAACCTCACCACTTAAAAACTATCTTGAAATAACGATCTTGTTTGTGTAAGAGATCGCTTCATTTTTTATGTTCATAATATACATACCGGCAGGTATATCTGCTACATGGAAAGTGTACAATATCGTAGGCTGTACATTCCGCTGTGTAAACACGGTCCTGCCGCCCTCATCCACAATGGTCACCGTAAAATTGTTGGTCTCTATCGGTTGTATGAACAGGTTTATATAGTCTGTTGCAGGGTTTGGAAAGATCTCTGTCGAAAAAGCATTGACGTCAACGTTCGCCACGCCGGTGGGGCCGCTATATATTGTTGTTCCTCCGGGGGGCGTATTATGTCCGCTGCCGGGTCCCATATTGCCTGCCTGCACTGTGCCGTAATAAGTCAGACCTATTGTGTAAGGATATTGTGGTTTCAGGGTATTGTCAAGCGTTACAAAGTAAGCATAAGTGCCTGCCGGGTATTCAGGTGTTCTGCACCAGCGCCCGTTATGTACATCAAGGTCGCCGGACCCCGCAGTGAATACATAATCTTCCTGGTATGAGCCCAGCGGATAGGTGGCGCTCACATCTGGACCGTAATTGGCCACGGTCAGTGCCGTACCATCAGGCAATGTCTGACGTTGCGTCATGCTCCTCAACTCAAAACCGCTGGTCATTCTCCTTATGCCGCCTGTCCCGTTCGTATCCGAATATCCGTAAGCCCCATACACCGGGTAACCGTCAAACGCATAGCCTATGAGCGGTGAATGATGTGTGCTGTCATTGATATCGTACAGGCATTTCGGGCTCACATGATGGTGATACTCCCCTCCCGGTGCAGGGTGGCCCAGGCAGTTGTCAAACCCGCTGCCTTCAAAAAAATATGCATTCTGATTCCAGATATGCAGGTTGTTGTAGCTCATCGCATCCTGCGTATTAAATATGGAAACACCGTTTGTCCATACGCCCACATGTCCCAGGCCCACGGCTGTGAGCGTGCCGGTATTAGGCACAGGGGTTCGTGTTATTTTGTACACAAAATTCAGGTTGGCAGGCACGTTCGGATTACCCGGCCACGGACCAATATCATAACCAGGTATGCACGATGCGCTTACATATACATCTGTGGTCGTGTACTGCACCAGTTGCACATTCGATGGCAGCCCGCTGTAGCCGGTAGCCCCGGTTGTATTCCTGATCCACGAGGTCACTGCAGGTCCCTGCGCAGTGCATTGTATGGCGGCTACGACAACCGCCACACATAAGATGAGTTTTTTAGACATAAAGGCATGTTTATGTTTTGTTAGACGACAGCTTTCGGTAAAACCTTCGCATAATATCTGAACAGATTGAAATTTATCTCGCTGGCGCGGCTGTTCAATTATCAATATTTACATACATAATTTATTTACTCCCAAAATAATCGTAACTTGTCGTCGGTTTTAACAAAAAAATCATCTTCTTCATGTTCAGCACACGCACAATGGCGCTTAAATGTGCCCTGGCATTATTTGTAGTTTCCTTAAGTTCAGCAGCAAATGCACAGCAGTCAAACGATAAGAACATTGCCTCCATTGAGCGGAATAAGATAGACAATACCCCGGTGTCTATAACTTTTGCACCAGATGCAGGTCTGCGTATAGTAAACGCACAGGATATACTCAAAAAATACCTGGGCTTTGACGATAACAATAGAATGGTGCTTCAATATAGTACTGTTACAAAAGAAGGCGCCACTGCCGAGCGCTACTACCAATACTACAAGGGCGTTAAAGTGGAATATGGAAGCTATTCGCTGATGGCCCGGGATGGTATTGTGGGCTTTATCACCGGCAACTATTATAAGATCAGTGATAACCCATCGGCTGCTCCTGCGGTAACCGAGTCTGTTGCTTTTACCAATGCGCTTCACCAGGTTGCGGCTCAAAAATACATGTGGGAAAATCCCGCCGCCGAAAAACGGATAAAAGCGATGACCCACAACAGTGATACATCATACCTTCCCCACGGCATCCTTGTTTGGATCGAAGATTACAACAATGGAAACAACGACCGGAAATTGCACCTCGCATGGTCTTTTGATATATACGCACAGAGCCCGCTGAGTCGGCAAAAGGTTTTTGTAGATGCGGTTACAGGCAAAATACTTTTCTCCAATTCCATCATCAAAAAGACTGCGGCAAGCGGACATTCAAAGTACAGCGGAGTAGTGCCATTCCGCACCAGCCACGTCGCCGGCACCTATATCTTGTTCGACTCTACCCGGGGCAACGGGGTGTACACATTGAACCTCAGCCACGATACCGATGTAACAACGGCCACCGATTTTATGAG